>JANNWK010000365.1:0-22145 GCA_031408355.1 Myxococcales bacterium | reverse complement strand
GACGCTGTGGGCGCTGCGGGACGCGCGATCGCCTCGCAGGTTCAGGGCTTCGCTCTTGCGCTGGGCCCCAGCCTTGCGGGCCCTGGCCGTCGCCGCAGGCGGCCAAGAGGCGCTCATCCCGATTTTCCGCTACCTTTCCCTGGTCGTCGAAGACCTACCGCCGCAAGTCCTTCACGCCGCCCTCCACACGGCGGCCCCCGAAACGGAGCAAGTACTCATGACCCTCGCAGAACAATGGAAAGCTGAAGGTGAAGCCAAGGGTGAAGCCAGAGGCAAAGCTGAAGGCAAAGCCGAAGGCAAAGCCGAAGGTAAAGCTGAAGGCGCAAGGCGCGTGCTGCTCCGGCAGCTTGAGTTGAAGTTTGGCGAGGTGCCGCGCGTAGAGCGCGAGCGTGTCGAGCAGGCGGATGAAGAGCAGCTGCTGCTCTGGAGCGAGCGGATCCTCACTGCCGAGTCGCTGTCCGCCCTGCTAGGCCGTTGAAGCGCGGGGGGAACGACAGGCGCAGTAGCTCGCGTCGAACGAGGGTGCGGGTGTGCCATGCCGGGCGTGAGCCAGCCAGGCGCGCGGCCGCGAGAGAAAGGCCAGGTCTACCCCAGGAGACTCGAACAGCAGTCCGACGGATCCGACCCCGCTCCTGCTCCCGAGCAGCCGCTCCCGCCGCCGAACCCGGCCCGAGCACCAATCAAGGCTGGGGTTTGATGGCCGATTGAGCCGTTTCTTCCGGGTCCAAGGAACGCTACCCGCCGGAGCTGCCCTCGCTATACTGGGTGGATGCGGTTTCTCGAGCGGCTTGGTCGCGCGATTCTGGTGCTCACGGTGTTCGGAATTGCTTCGTATTTTTCGATGCAGGTCGGCACCGGCGGGTTGTGGCGCGGGCTTGAGTCGGCGCACGCCGTGACGGCGCCCGGGCAAGCCAAGGCTCCTTACGATTTGACCCAGCTCGTGGCGGTGAACGAGACGCTGAATACGATTCGCAGCAAATACGTGGATCCGAGCCGGGTGAAGCCGAGGCAGATGTTCCTGTCCGCCCTGAACGAGATCCAGCGCCAGGTCGCTCAGGTGATCGTGCGTCACGAAGACAAGGCCAAGGTCGTGAAGGTGCAGGTCGACAGCGAGTCGGCCGAGTTCCGTATCGACAATGTGCAGGGCCCATGGGACGTGGCCGCACGCCTGCGCGAGGTGTTTGCTTTCCTGCAGGCTAACCTGCGCGACACGGAAGTGGATTTGCGTGAGGTCGAGTACGCGGCCTGCAACGGCATACTGCGCACGCTCGATCCGCACAGCGTGTTTCTTAGCCCCGAGTCTTATCGGGAGATGAACCTGTCGACCTCGGGCCACTTCGGCGGCCTGGGCATCGTGATTTCCATTCGCGACCAGGCGCTCACGGTGATGCGGCCCATGCCCGGGACGCCCGCTGGGCGCGCCGGCCTGAAGCGGCTGGATCGCATTACCAAGATCAATAACGAATCGACGCTGAATATGCCGCTCGACGACGCGGTCGGGCGTCTGCGCGGCAAACCAAGCTCAAAGGTCACGGTCTGGATTCATCGCGACGGCAACGAGGGCTGGACAGGGTCGCGCCCCTTTGAGCTGACGCGCGAGGAGATCCAGGTCAAATCGGTGGAGGGTCGCGCTCTGGGCGGCGGCGTTGGCTACATTCGGCTCAAGCAGTTTCAGTCGTCGAGTTCAGACGAGCTAGACGCGGCGCTGCAGGAGATAAACCGCAAGGAGAAGCTGAAGGGCCTCGTCTTGGATTTGCGTGGCAACCCGGGGGGGCTGCTGGAGCAGGCTGCGAAGATCGCGGACCGCTTCCTTGAAGAAGGTGTGCTGGTCTCCACGGTCGGCATCTCCGAGGGGCGCGAGGAGAAGCGAGCGACTCGGCATGGGACTGAGCCCAACTACCCGATCGTGGTGCTGGTGAACGGCTCCAGCGCCAGCGCGAGCGAGATCGTCGCTGGCGCGCTCAAGAACCTGGACCGTGCGCTGATTGTGGGTCAGACGACGTTTGGCAAGGGCTCGGTGCAGTTGGTGTTCCCGAACGTAACGCCCGAACACGCAGCACTGAAGCTGACGATTGCCCAGTACCTGACGCCGGGCGATATCTCGATTCAAGGCGTGGGCGTGGCTCCGGACATCGAGCTTGACCCGATGACGGCCGACACGCTTGAGATGGATTTGTACCGGTCCGAGCATGCGCTGCGCGAGCGTGACCTGACCAAGAGCCTGGTGGGCGCGGCCCGCAGGCCCAGCGATCAGCCGTTCTTCCGCATGCGCTTCAACCTGCCCGAAACCGAGCGCGCGAAGATCCGCGAGCGTGGCAGCGACGTAGAGGACGAGTTCGAACTCGATGTGCCGATCAAGATCGCTCGCGATCTGGCTGCCAAGATGGCTTCCGGTAAGCGCACCGAGCAACTCCGTGCCGCCCGGCCGCTGCTGGAAAAGCTGCAGGCCATGGAGGTGGATGCCGTGAGCGCTGACTTGAAGCGGCTCGACATCGACTGGGCTGCGCCGCCCAAGGACTTCGCTGCGCCGCCCAAGCCCGGCGACTTCGAAGTGTCGATCAAGACGGACCGTCCGAATGACACGGTGACCTCGGGCGAGCCGATGTCGCTCAAAGTTTCGGTGAAGAACAAGGGCACGAGTGCGGCTTACCAGCTGCGGGCCATCACCAAGAGCGACGGCCCCTACTTCGATGAGAAGGAGCTCGTGTTCGGTAAGGTGCTGCCCGGCGAGACGAAGACGGCGACGGTACCGCTCGGTTTCTGTAACATCGAGGGGCGCAAGGCCGGCTCCACGGAGCCGTTGCCCAACGACGCCAAACGCGTTTGCAAGGTCCCGCTCGACGCAGATACGCGTGCCGACGTCGTCAAGGTGCGCTTCTTCGCGGAGGGCTCAGAGCCTCCCGTCGAAAGCGAGATCCGCACGACCATCAACGCCCAACCGCAGCCGATCTTTGCGTACACGTACCAGGTGGCCGACAACCGGCCGGGCAATGGAGACGGGCAAATAGCCCGAGGCGAGGGCGCCACCGTCTACATGACGCTCAAGAACGTCGGTAAGGGAAGATCCTTCGAAACGCAGGCCAACCTGCGGAACCTTACAGGTGACGGTTTGCTGCTGCACGCCGGTCGCTTCGACGTCTCCAACATGAAGCCGGGCGACAGCCGCACGGTGGCGTTTACCTTCGACGTTCTCGACGAGCTGCAAGAGAACTTCGTCAACTTCGAGCTGAGCGTCACCGACCGCGAGCTTCGCGTCGGGGCGAGCGAGAAGGTGAAGCTGCCGCTGAGCAAGAGCGCGCTTCAGTTGGTTAAGGCTCAGGGCAAGGTGGCCCTGACCGCCGCGGCGGGCGTGCGGGGGCAGCCGCTCGGCGCCGCCCCGATCGTTGCCGAACTCGACAAAGGAGCTGTGGTAGAGCGACTCGCCAGCTTTGGCCCGTACACTAAGGTGGGGCTGGGCGACGATCGCTTCGGCTTTGTGGAGACGAAGGTACTGCGTGATGGGGCGCCCGGGCCGGCCAAGCTCACGCTAAAGCCGCTGCTCACCCATTCGCCGCCGCTGCTCGAGGTCACGCCGGCCAAGCTCGCTACCCGCGACGCCAGGGTACACATTGAAGGTCGAGCCAACGACACCGATCGAGTGCTGGATACTTTCATCTTCGTGGGCGCGCGCAAGGTGTTTTACCAGTCGAATCGCAAGGCCGAAGACCAAACCAAGCTCAAGTTTTCGTTTGATACTGAGCTACAGCCGGGCATCAACGTCATCACGGTCGTGGCGCGCGAGAACGAAGATACGACCACTCGCTACACGATGATCGTGCGGCGTGACGGCCCGAACGGCGAAGCTCTCAAGACGCAGCGCGGCGAGGGCGCGGGGGATGAGCTGGGCGCCGAGGAATAGCGAATATCGGTCGTTGCAGCCCCAGCGCCCAGCATCGGTTGGGCGTTGACAGAGGCGTGTGGCATGACGCAGGCTGCGCGCCGTCATGGCACCCACTGAATTTGCGAACGTCACCGCGGTTGTCAAAGCCAATCTGTATTTCGAGGGCAAGGTTGTCAGCCACACGCTCCGATTCGCCGATGGCTCGACGAAGACGCTGGGTCTCATCTACCCAGGGGAGTTTCACTTCGGGACGGACGCGCCGGAGCGAATGGACATCGTGTTCGGGACTTGTGACGTGAGGCTGGAGGGCCAGCAAGACTGGCAACGCTACGAGGGCGGCTCGAGCTTCAGCGTGGCCGGCAAGTCGGGCTTTGATATCAGGGTGGGCGCGGGTATTGCCGAGTACGTCTGCAGCTACGAATAGTGGTCGGTCCGTCTCTTTCGGTTTTCATCGAGCATTCTCGGCTTGGCCAGACACAGACGCGTAATGAGTTCCGAGCGGCGCGCTGGTTCCTTCGGGATTCTCTACTCACTGCTGTTTTCCACGCTGGCCTGCGCCGGTGGCGAGGCGGCTGGGCAGAGTGACGCTGCTGTCGCGGGCGGCATGACCGGGCAGGGCGGCGCGGGAGCGGCCGCGACCCCCGGAGGTTCCGCGGCGGCGGGCATTGGCGGACAGGTGGGTGTAGGTGGGACGGACGGTGTCAGCGGCATGGCCGCGGCAGCCGGCATGGCGCCTGGGGGCCCAAGCCTCGGCCCGGCTGAGTTCGCCGTCGACGAGCTCGACGCTGCGTCCGATGGCGGCACCATCACGATGCAGAATATTGGTGCGCCAGGCTGGTATCCGAGTCGACGCGAGCCGGCTTCGGGGATGTGTGACGCCATTTCGACCGGCACCTGCTGCCTGACCAAGCACGTGCTTGCTGATGACAAACTGAGCCCTTGGAACGAGGAGCTCATTGTCACACTACGCGGGCCGATGCAGTTGAAGCAGTTCGTCGTGTACGAACCGAGCATCGGGGATCCGGCGGCGTGGGAGCTGACTTCCGCCTGGGATTCGCGAGATCCAGGCTCGCAGCGGGGCATCGCCTGGGACGGCGAAGCGACCCACAATGCGGCCTGGGCTGGCACGGTCGGCAGTGAGTGCCTGGTGGACGTGACGAAGGACGCCGTCTACGCGTGCGGCTCCGGGAGCGTGCCGTTCTGTCCCGCTGCCCAGGCTGGCGCCGAGAAGCGCTACGGCTGGTCCGGCTCGAAGCTCTTCGTCCTCACCGCGCGGATGCCGAGCCAGACTGGCGGCAAGATCGACGGCGCCACTGCCTGCGCCGTCGGCAGTGGCGGCAACTGGTACAACGCGCCTTGGATCGGCCTGAGTCACGCGGAGCTTGTGCGCTCCGGCAAGTTCGGGGATTGTCATTGCTACGCCAAGGACCCAGCCAAGTGGTTCCTGGCCGATGGCTGCGGGCAGTTCAACGCTTTCGAGGTCGTCAACGACAACAACGATTTTCAGAACTTCGATGTGTTCAGCACGAACCTGTTCGCGTATCACGGCTACGTTGGGCAGGGGCCATGTGGTAAGGCCTGCAATCTTGCTGGGGTCGGTCCGGCGGATCTTGTCCGCAAGCAGGATGGCCAGCCGGCACTCGCGGGCGGGCTCACGACGCCCGAGGGCGGTCCTGATGTCGCGTTCCGGCGCCCGGCCGACGGCTTTCGCTACGTAATCATCCTGTTGGATACCGAAACGCGCACGATCCAGCTGGCCGTCATCCATCCGCGCAAGCTGCCGCCTGCCGCCGCCGCGCTCCTGCCGGCATTGCCCGAGCAGCTGGGGCGCTCGGCGATCGACGCGCTCGTGGGCATGCGACTGCCGCACTAGTCGCCTCGGGCCCTGGCCGAGGCTATGCTGCGCGCGGCCTACGATGCTGAACTTCGAGACGCCCTATTGCCTGATTCACCAAGACGGCAAGACCCAGTACGTGGCGGGCGAGATCCGCAGGCAGAGGCTGCTGGCCGACGTGCCGAGGCCCGGGCTGCTCCCGGTGATCAGCATGGTGCCGTTCTCGCAGTTGCGTGAGCGAGGTTTCGTGGTTCATGACGGGGGCGAAGAAATCATCTCTCTCGTTGCCAGCGAGCGCCAGCTGATTGAACTCTCCCAGGTTGTTCCGTTGGGCGATGAGCCACAGCTCCGGCTGACGGCAGGGCCCTCTTTCGAGATGGAGGATGCTGAGTTCGAAGCCAAAGTGGCCAGCATTATCAAAGACGAGATCTGCCGCGGCGAGGGCTCGAACTTTCTGTTGTCCAGGAAGTCTCACGTGACAATCGCCGATTTCGACTGGAAGACGGCCAATTTCATCTTTCGGCGACTGGCTCGCAACGAGTTCGGCGCCTACATGACGTTCTGCTTCCACGACGGCGAACGATTCTTTGTGGGCTCATCTCCGGAGCGGCACATCTCGATGCAGGCAGGTGTCGTCAAGATGAATCCGATAAGCGGGACGCTGCCCAAGCTGGCGTTGCGACAGCGAGCCGACTTGATCGCGTTCCTCTCGGATCCCAAGGAGGTGAACGAGCTATTTCAGGTGGTGGACGAAGAACTCAAGATGATGTCTCGCATCTGTTCCTCGGGCGGGGACGTCCACGGTCCTTATTTGAAGGAGATGAGCTCGCTGATTCACACGGAGTACCTGCTGCAAGGTCGCACTAGCGCGGATCCTCTCGACGCCTTTCGCGACTCGATGTTCGCTGCCACCATGATCGGCAGCCCGCTTGAAAACGCCGCGCGGGTGATCAAGAAGTACGAGCGACAGTCGCGTCGCTATTACGCCAGCGCGTTGCTGCTCATGGAGAAGGATGAGACGGGCGCAGAGCTGCTGGACAGCGCCATCACGATTCGCACCATGGAACTGAGCATGTCCGGCGAGGCAACGCTGCAGAGCGGAGCCAGCATCGTGCGTGACTCCGTGCCAAGCCGAGAGTGCCAGGAGATCAAGGCCAAGGCGGAAGGTCTACTGCGAGCGATTCGCACCGGCGAGCCGACCCATCCGAGCCTGGCTCAATACCGCGATGACGTCGTCGATCAGGTGCTCCTGTCGCGTAACAAGTTTCTTTCTCGCTTCTGGATGCAGAAACAGCACCAGTCCTACGTGGAACCACGCCTCCAGGGTAGGTCGATCTTGATTGTCGACAACGAGGATGAGTTCACGCACATGCTGAAGCACCTGCTTGAGCACCTGGGTCTTGTGCCCGAGGTTGTCGACTATCGCGACGCCTCGCCCCGACTCACTGGCTGCGAACTCGTGCTGATAGGCCCCGGTCCCGGCGATCCGACCGACTTGAGCGATCCGAAAATGCAGGTCATTCACGGGTTGGTCGGGGACTTGCTGGCGCGACGCGCGCGGTTCCTGGCCGTGTGTCTAGGGCACCAGGTGGTGTGTCATTGCCTGGGCATGCGTGTTGAACCGATGGACCCGCCGCTTCAGGGCGTGCAGAAGTCAATCGATCTCTTTGGCCATAGCGAGCCTGTTGGCTTCTACAATACGTTTTTCGCTTCGAAGCCGGCGACGCCTGTACCGGGCGTGGACGTCGCGAGCGAGCCGGATGGGAGGGTCACGGCGCTACGGGCGGAAAAGTTCTCCACTTTCCAGTTCCATGTCGAGTCATTGCTCACGACCAACTCGGTGCCGCTGCTACGCGACGCGCTCTTGCGCTTGCTCCCCGAAGCGTGAATCCGGACAGGTTGGTGGCTACGCCGCGCCCAGGGCGCTCAGCAACACCTTCAGCTTCCAGCGCGTCTCCTGGAGCTCGCTGTCGCTGTCCGAGCCGTGCACGATGCCGGCACCAACGTACAAGTAGGCTTGCTTGCCGACGATGACTCCCGAGCGTAGGGCGACGGCGAAATCGGCGTTGTCGTGGGAGTCTATCCAGCCGATGGGACCGCCGTACCAGCCGCGCTCGTCGGGCTCGTTCTCAGCGATCCAACGCAGCGCGGGTGCTGTGGGGTAGCCGCCGACGGCGGGCGTGGGGTGGATCCTAGCGAGCACGGAAAGGGCTCGCGCGGGCTCGCGCAGACGCGCGCTGATGGGCGTCTTCAGGTGGAGAATGTGGCGGGCGCGGTGCGCGTAGGGCCTGTCCGGCAGGTCGCTGAGGTCGGCGATGGGGCGCAGCCGCTCGACTAAGTCCTGCACCACCGGGGCGTGCTCCGAGAGCAGCTTGGGGTCGTTCAGCAGTCGCTCGGCGGCGGCGTCGTCGGTCGCGGGCAGCGAGCCGGCGACCGCTTCCGTCTCGATTTGCAGCCCGTTCTTGGCGAGCAGGCGCTCTGGTGGTGAGCCGAGAAAGGTGGCGCCGGCGACGCGAAAGGCGAAGCGTGGGGCGTTGGGCTCGGTGGTTCGCAAGCGCGAAAGTACCCTGGCGGGTGAGAGTTCATGCTGGAATCGCAAGAGGACGCGTCGGGCCAGGACGACCTTCTCGAACGAGCCCGCGCTGATAGCCTGATCCGCGGACTCGAGGAGATGGCGCCACTCCTCGGCGGTGCGCTCGCTTGTCTCGAGGGGCTCGCGGTCTTGCTGGGGCGGGCGCTGCTCTTGGCTGGCGGCGGCCACCAGGCGGGCTGCTTCGTTGAGCCAGCGGGTGCGCTCCGCGGCGGAGCCGAGCTCTTGGGGCGAAGCCGCCAGTGTGAGCCAGGCGCGATCCTCCCGGCGTGTGTAGGTCAGGCGTGGCAGTACGAAATGACCCTCGTCGAAGCCGCTCCAGGGCGCGTGTTGCGAGCCGGCCGGTTGAAAGGCAAAGCCTCCAACCACGCGGGGTCTGGGCGCGTCGGGCTCACCGCCAAGACCGGGCTCGAGCGACGCCCAAAGCAACTTGAGTTGCGCGTCGACGCTGGAGAAACGTTCGGCTCCGCGACCGGTGATGCGCTTGGCGGCGCCGATGCCGACGAGCTCGTGGTGAAGTCCGCCGGACCAATACCAGGCGTCTTCGCCCGGAGCCGCGTCCAGCAGCGCCTCGGACTGGAGCAGCGGCGCCGGCACCGTGAGCCATTGCAGGGCCTTCGAGGTCGCGACCTCCGAGAGCCCGCGCTCAAGCAAATGGAGCGTCCTGTCTGCCGACTCTAGCTGCGTCATGGATCACGAAGCGGCGCGTCCGCTTTCACGAATTATTGAAACTTTAATGGTATCTGTCAAGGTGCCGGGCTGGCTCGCGTTGTCCGTGGCTAACCCCATGGAGTGGCGAGGAAAACGCACCCTGAGCCCACGCCGGCTGGCGGCGGTGGGCTCAGGGTGCGTCGGGCCCGCGGTTGGCCAGGGTGCTGAGCTGGCACGCGCTGAGGGCGGCGTTGTAGATGCGGAACTCATCGTAGGTTCCGCGGTAAGCGTGGTCGACCGCCGTCTGAGAGAGCCCGATCCAGTTGTTGACGTCGTTGATGAGCGAAAGCGACACGTCGGTGGGCGAAGAAATGACCAGCGCGCCGTCCCGGTAGAGCTCGACGCGTTCGCTACTGCGAAACACGAGCGCGACCTGGTAGCGCACGCCGTCAAGCATGTCGCGGTCCGACGGGAGCTGTAGCGTCGCGAAGCCGGGTGCCGCCAGCTCCGCCCCGAGCCGGGTTCCGTTGGGGAAGCCGGTGGCGGGCATGACGGCGAGGTAGCTTTGGCCCGCGTCGCGTTCGTTCTCCCCAAGCTTGCTGACGCCGAAATCGAAGATGCGCTGGTAGCCGGCCCCGCGCCCCCACGCAGTCCACACCACGATTGAAACGTCCGTGAGAACCGACAGCATCCCGTTGGGTAGATTGACGTACTGATCGGGCAGGCCGGGGCGGTTTCCAGGCAGCGTGAGCACGCCGCTGCCGTCGAGCAGCACCCCGTTCATCAACGCTCCGTCTTTGCCGGAGACCGAGTCGATGGCGGTGGTGCCCGTGCCTTCAAAGCTATAGCGGTGCACGAGGCTGCCCGATGGCGGCTCGTCTTCGGTGGCGCAGGAAGTCGCGGCGCCGGCGGAGGCGCCGCCGGTCTCGTCCGGCCCGAGTATCGCTGAGCCGCCCTCCCCACCTGTTTGGCTGGGCTCGCCCGGCGTTTCGCTCTCCCCTCCCCGGCTCGGCTGGCTGCCAGCCGCGCCCTGCACGCCCACGGGCAGGATTTCTCCGATCACCAGGTCCTGCTGGGCACCGCAATGGGTGAGCGCCAGGGGGAGCGCCCAGAGGAACAGCGTGGCGGGGCGCACTGACACTACGCTTGAGCCTAGCAAACCGGCCGCCCGCGCGCCGCCCCACAGGGGATGCTAAAGGGGGCGGCGTTCATGTCTGCGCCCAAAAGCCGCGAGCTCCTGCTAGCGACGCTCGGCTTGGTGCTGGCGTGTTTTTTCTGGGGGATAGGGTTTCCGTTGACCAAGGCGTTCGCGCTCAGGGCCGAGGTGGAGGCGCCGGGCGTCAGCAGTTGGTTTATTGTGTCCGCGCTGTTGGTGAGCCGTTTCCTGGCGTCAGCGCTGCTGCTGTTTAGTGTCGAAACGCGTCGCCCGACACGGCTGGAGCTCGAACAGGGTTTTTGGGTGGGGCTGTTCACGGGCGTGGGCTTGGTCTTCCAGACCGACGGCATCACCTTTACGGACGCTTCGACGAGCGCGTTCCTCACGCAGGGCCATGTGCTGATCCTGCCGGTGGTGGCGGCGGTGCTGGCCCGGCGGCTGCCCGAGCCGCGGGTCGTGGTCGCGGTACTGGCCATCTTGGTGGGCCTTTCGGTGCTGGCTCGCTTCGACCCCCGGACGATGCGGCTGGGGCGTGGCGAATGGGAGACGCTCGTGGCCGCAATGTTCTTCGCCCTGCAGATACTTTGGCTGACCCGGCCGAAGTACCGTGCGAATCGCTCCGGTCCCGTCACGCTCATTTTCTTCTTGGTCATCGGCCTGGGCAGCTTGCCGCTCGCTCTAGCTAGCGCGAGACCGACCGATCTGGGACGGCTCGCCGGCTCGCCGGCGATTTGGCTACTGGTTGGCCTGCTTACCGTGTTCAGCACGCTGCTGCCGTTCTTGCTCATGAACCGGAACCAGCCCCATGTGCCGCCCGCAGAAGCCGGGGTGATCTACGGAGCGGAGCCGCTGTTCGCTAGTATGTTTGCGCTGTTTCTCCCCGCGCTCCTCGCGCCGCTCTCGGTGACCGCCTACCCCAACGAACAGCTTACGCCCCGCCTCTTGATTGGTGGGGCACTGGTGACGTTGGCGAATGTGGTGCTCCAGCTTCGCCGCGCCAAGCGCTAGCGGCGCACGGCTTGGCCCGCCCGCGCCGGGCGTGCTGTGGCGACACCACCTAACGAACTTCGACGGGTTCGAAGCAGCGGATGTTGGTCTCGACGCGGAAGTTGGATTCGCTGGTGTGCCGCTCGGCGTGGAAGATGTCCATCTGGTACGTGCCCCCCGGACTGATGCCCAAGGCGGCGGCCTGCGCGTCAAAGTCGATGGTCGCCGCGATGGGCATGTGCGTGCCTCCGAGATCGAGCGCCAGCTTTCCGTTGACGAAAATCCACAGATCGTCGTCGCCCCGGAACGTGAACTTTTGCCCCGCAACATAGCCAAATTTGACGTGGGCTTCGGTAGTAAAATGAAAGTTATGGGCCTGCCCGGGGGTGTTTCCGAAGCCCATGTTGTCGAGCGGGAAGAAGGCCTTGCTGTCGTAGGCCAACGCGCCGCTGCCGTCGTCCACGAGCGTGACCTCCACCGGGAACGCTTGATTGACGCCTTCGGTGTCGCGGTACCACTGATCGAAGGTCACTTGGCCCGTGATGACGGGTGAAGGGTTCCAGCCGTTCCACTCCGCGCAGGCTGAGAACTGAAGGTTGGCCCATTCGCCTGCCACGACTCGCTTCTGGGTACCGACCCCGGAAGCAAAGACGGGCTTGGTATCTGGCCCCAACGCCGGAGCTACCATGCCGCAACCGATGTCGTTGAGCCCCCCGTACGTCTCGAAGTCCTGATGCGTGGGCTGAAAATCGCGCACGGTGAGCTGAAGGATGGCCTCACACTCTTCGGGTACGTCCTGGGGAATGTCGACCAAGACCGGGCCGCTGCCGGCTCCCGGCACCGGCGTGGGCACAGTGCCCGCGCCGCCTCCGCTCGACTGGCCAGGCCCAGCCTGATGACTTGCGCCCGGGCCAGCTGGCTCTCCGGAGGCCGAGCAGCCGACGCACACAACGGCAGTCAGCGCGATAAACGGGGCGAAGGGCAATGATCGGACGAACATGCAACTCCGTGGGCGGCTGGGTTCCTGGGCCGCGACCCCGACAGCTTAGCATGGAACCGGTCCCGGACCAGGGGTCCCGTGTGGCAGCCTATGGCGGCCGTCGGACTTCAGGTTCGCTCGAAACAGGCCATTGTTTCCAGGTGTTCGGTGTGTGGAAACAGGTCGTAGGCTTCCAGTAGGCTGAGCCGGAAGGGGCCTTCAAGTAGCTTGGCCGCGTCGCGCTCGAACGAGTCGATGTCGCATGAGACGTAGACGAAGCGCTCCGGTGGGGCCTTCGCGAGCGCGCCCAGCAGGGTCGGGTCAAGGCCCTTGCGCGGCGGGTCGGCGATCACGAACGTACTTTCTGGCACCAGGGCCGCGAACGCACCAGCCGGCCCAGCGTGTACTTGGACCTTGGCCTGCAGCGGCTCAGGCAACTGGCTGACGCCCAACCTGAGGCCCTGGAGCGAGCCTTCGCCCAGCTCGTTCAGCTGCAAGCTTGCGGCGGACTCAGCCAGTCCGAGTCCGATCGCGCCGACGCCGGCGTAGAACTCGGCGATTCTGGCGCCGGGACTCGCCAAGTCGCGGACGCGCGCGCCCAGCGCCATGGCCAGATCGAGATTGCTCTGCCCGAAGGCTTGGGGCGGGTAGAAGATGCGGGCTCGGCCCGATAGATCCGCCACACACGGCTCGCCCACGAGCTTCTGCCAATGGGGGCCAAAAATCGTGTTCGTGCGTTCCGGATTGCCGTTCCACCACAAGCTATGTAGTTCGTCGCCGAGCGCTTCTATCAGGCTTGCGAAGAGCGGCTCGAGCCCTGACGGCGAACTACTGTTGGTGACGAGCGTGACCTGAGCGAGGTCGGTGCTGCGTTCCACGACGACCTGCAGGTAGCGCGCGACGCCAGCATGCGCGGTTTCTGAATAGGTGGGCACGCGGTGGCGCGCCAAGGTGTCTCGAACGCTGGCTGCAACGCGGTTGATGACCGGGTGGTGCACCAGGCAGCGCGGGATGTGTACGGTGCGATGGGAGCCGGCTTCGAAGATCCCCAGCTTGGGCGCATCGGCTCGGCCACGGATCGCGAGCTTGGCGCGACGCCTAAAGCCCGTGAGCGGGCTCGTGCGGACGACCGGCGCCGGGCCCCCCAGACGGGTCATGAGCGTGGTCAGGCGGTCGAGCGGCTCCGCGGGCAACCCCGGCTCGGCGAGCCTCGGGCAACCGGGGCAGCTGGGCTGGTGGGGGCAAAACAGGGCGGCCATAGTCGGCGAGTTTGCCCACGAGCCAGGGCTGCTAACAAGATGCGCGTCGCGTGTCCGCTCCGTCGCCCACTCCTCGTCGCATCATTGTCCTTGCGTTGGCGTTTTCGTGCGCTGGGCTGGTGCTGGCTTCGGTGCTGAGGGCTGGTCGGCTGACGTCATCGAAGGCAGTCACGTCGAGGAGCTCAAGCAGCCCGCGAGCGTCGACCTCGGCTCCCGGGACGACCTCGGCAGAGACGCTCCCCTCGGCCGCGCCGGTGGCGCTCCTGGATGAAACCCCGGACACGCTGGCGGCTCAGCGGGAGGTGCTCTTCCGGAACATGAAGAGCCAGCTCGGGCTGAGCGAGACCGAGCTGGCCGCGACTCGCGAGGTCTTCGCTGGCTCGCGCTGGATGGGTCAAGGCAACCCCAAGATCACCCAGCATCCGATGTCGCGCGCCGAGTGCCAAGGCGTGCGAAGCCGCCACAAGCTTCAGGGCGGCGACGTCCGCTGTGGGGCCCGCAACATGGTCCCGCTCTTCGAGCCCGGCGTGAAGGACTCAGACGCTTCAGCTAGAGTCTGCATCGATCAGTACGAGTTTCCGAACATCGCCTGCGACTATCCAGTGAGCTGGGTGAAGTCTGATGAGGCGCAGCGCTTGTGTCAGGCCCAGGGCAAGCGGCTCTGCGACGCCCACGAATGGGAGGGTGGCTGCGCGGGAGCGCTCCTGCCCGCCGAGCAGGAATACACGTTCGGCGAACGTCGCCTGATGCAGGAGTACGTGCACAACAAGGAGCGCCAGGTCGTCTGGGCGTACGGCAAGCTCAAGGACCACGCGCGCTGCGCCACCGGCAGCGCCAAGAGTCCGAAGTGCTTCACGCCGAGCTGGGAGTTGTGCGGCACGAACAGCTATCCGGCCGGCGCGTTCCCCGAATGCGTGAGCCCGCTGGGTGTGTACGACCAGCATGGCAACGTCGCCGAACACATGAACTTGCCGCTAGTAGCCGAGGAACTTGGCACTCGCGGCGGTACCGGCGAGAACGAGATGAAGGGCAGTTGGTTCATCTTCGGCAAGGCGGAGGCGCACGAGGACGATTGTCGCTGGCGGGCGCTGGCGTGGCACGCCGGCAAGCTCATGGCCGACGACGCCCATCGCAACTATCATCTGGGTTTCCGCTGCTGCAAGGATCTGCCAACGCAGGTGCCCTGAGCTGCGCCGTGCTCAGGTCTCGAACAGCACGCCCTGGATGGGGGCCAAGAGCGTGCTTGGCGCAGAGAAGGGCTCGGCGCTGAGCGCCCTGCGGCCGCTGACGATGACCTCCTCGCGGCCTTCTTCGGTGACCTTGCGCACGAGCCGATAGGTCGTGTTGCCGCTGGCGCGTGCCACCTCGGGCGCCGCGATCAATAGTTGCAGATCCAGGCTTTCGCATAGATCGAAGAGCGAGCCTAAGTTGTCCTGCGAGAGCCGGTTCGCCTCGTCCAAAAATAGGAAGCGCAGTGAGCCCGGACCCCGGCGGCTGCGCAGCAGGTTGGCGTCACGCTCCCACTCTGCCAGCACGACCATCATGAGTGCTGCGCCGACGCCGATCGCTTCCCCGGTGGACAGTCGAGTTGGGTTGGCCGGCTCCCAGGTGCCATCGGCCTTGCGCTGGATCTCGACGAGTAGTTCCAGGTACTCGCGGTAGTCGAGCAAGCGGCTACCGCCGCCGCGACCCCCACCGAAGCGGCGCAAAATCTCACTCAACGCCTCCTCCATGGGCAGGTTGCTCTGGAACAGCAGATCCTGGGCGCTGCCCTCGGCGAGGGCGCGCAGTACCGGCTCCATCTGCTGGGCTCTTCTGAGCTCGACGCGAATGCCGGCGATGCTGCCAAAAGAGACGCCCGTCAGGTTCTGATTCAAACGTCGCACCTGGGCCTTGGCGCGCCTCAGCTGGACCTCGATGCCGCGCGCTACATCCTCGGACGCCCCGCGCAGATCCCCCTCCTGGTGGGTGAGTCGCTGTTCGAGCACGCTCAGGTGGCCCCGCAATCGCTCCAGCGCCAAGAGCGGATCTTCCACCTGCGCGACTTGCGCGGGGACACGTCGCGCCAGCCATTCGCGGACCCTCAGCCACACGTCGAGAAAGCCTGCGTCATCGTCCAGCGAAACGTCGGCCAGCTCGCGGGCTAGCGCCTCGCCTCCGCGTGCGGCGGCCAGTCGATCCTGTAGCAGCGCGGCGCGGCTGCGGGCCTCGGCGGACAGCTCGATGGCCGAAGGCGTCGTGTCGCGGTCGCTGGACTCGCCGGAGTGGAGTACCCGCGCGCCCTCAGCCTGGGCCCGCAGTGCGAGCCAACGGCGCTCAGCTGGCTCGGCCTGGCTCAGCGCGACGTGCACTGCTCGCTCCGCTGCTTGCTCGTCTTGTGCGAGCTGGCGCAGTCGCTCGCTTTGCGCGCCGCGCCGGCCCAGGAGCGCGCGCTCATCCAATTCAAGTTGTTGAGTTCGTTGGCTCAGCGCCTGGATTAGCTCCGCTGCTCGCTCCGGACCGAAATCGGCGCTGAGTCCGCTGCTTTCATAGTCGCGCCGCAGACGCTCAGCGTGCGCCACAATCGCAGCAAGTTCGGCTTCGCTCTGCTGCAGCGCAGTTGTCGCGGTCTCCCAGGTCGCCTCCGCGGCGAGTACCGCCTCCTCTGCCTGGCCCACCGCGGTTCGGGCGCGCTGGTGCTGTTCCTCCAGCGCCGGGACGACTTGCTCGCGCCCCTGGAGCGCCAGGTCCGCGTCCTGCCAGGCCAGCGCGGGTAGCTCCGCTTGCAGTTGCTCGAGCGCTTCGATCAAGCGGAAGCTTTGATCGCGCTGGTCGCTCAGTTGTTTTCTGACCTCCTCGAGGGCTCGAAGCTCGTCGGGGCTCGGCGGTGGCACGCGCAGCGACTCCTGGAGCGCCTCAAGCTTGCGCCGTGCGGGCTCGGAACGCGCGAGTCGTTCGGCGGCGTGCTGCAGACCCGCGAGCTGCTGGGTCAGCTGCCTGACCCGCGCTGAGTGCCCCTCCGCATCGAGCAAGAAGGCCTCTGAAAGCAACGCTCGGTAACGCGAGCCGTCTGTCCGGAGCAGGCCCAAGCGGGCTGTTAGCTCTTGCTCAGCCTTGTCCAGAAGCTGCTCTTCTTGGGTCAACTCCTGCAGCCTGACGGCCAGTGCCGCGTGCGCCACGGAAGGATCGCCGCGCTCGAGCAGATCCGCGTCCGGCAGGAGTTGATCGAGGTCGGCAAGCGCGCTTGTCACGCCACGTAGTCGCAGCTGCATCGGCTCCAGCTGCTCGGCAACTTCCAGGGCTTGCCGACGTAGGTCGAGGATCCGAGCCTCCCGCGCCCTGCGTCCGAGCGTAGCCCGTTCGGGAAGGCGTGTGATGCGCAGCGCTGGGCCCTCCTGCACACACAGATCCAAGCCGATTTTGGTGTGCTCTGAGCGTTTGAGCACGTCAAGCTCAGTGCCGGCGGCGATCAGGCGGAGCTCGCGGAGCTCGCGAGGTTTGTCACGCAGGCGTTCGGTGGCTAGGCTCAAGTCCTCGACCACAATCGCGTGGGTGAGTGGGCCGAGCAGGGCTTCCAGGCGTGCCGCCTCGGGCAGGTCGAGCTCTTCGAATCGACTGCCGAGCAGCTCGCCGTCGAGGTCGTCGCGAAGTTTTAGCAGCGCTTCTGGGAACTGACCTCCGGAGGCTTCATATTGGTTGGCCTCTCGCAGTAGTCGCTCGCGCGTCAGGCTCCATTGCTCAAGCTGGGCGCCAAGTTCCTGGCGCTCGGCGCTCAGGCTGTCTCGCACCCGCAAGAGCACGGCGCGCTCCCGGGCGACGTGGCCTACGGTGCTCGCGACCCGTTCCAGGAGCTGCAGGAGTCGTCGGTACTTGCCCAGCTCACTTTGGGCGAGAGCCATGCGTTCGCCGACGAGCTCGCGTTCCCGGGCGCTGGTGCGGCGACCTTCTGCGAGATCGCTCTGCTGCCGCTCGAGTCCGTAGGTGTTCTCGTCGCACGCAGCAAGCTGGGCCTCGATGCGCTCCAGCATCCGGCCCGGCTCAAGCGCAAGACCGAGCGCCAGCGCGGCCTGCTCAGCCAGGAGTTGGCGTTCAGCTAGACCCTTCTTCGCGTCCAGCTCGGCGGTCAGGGCCGGGAGCTGGACGAGCAGAAGCTCCGTCGCGGCCAGCTCCCCGAGGGCTTCGCGAGCCTGTTCGAAGGCGCCTGCCGCAGCAGCGGGATGGCCCAGGCTGCCCAGCGCATCAAGCGCCTCTTGCCATTCGTGCTGGCGCTGGCTGGCCAGGGCGAGGCTGCGTTCGTCCGCGAGGCGCTCGCTGTCGAGGTCGCGAAGTCGCGCGCGGGTGCTGAGCAGTAGTTGGCCCACATCCTTCGCGGCGGGAGCCGCTTGACCGGCTAGCTCGTTGACCTCGAAAAGCGCGCGTTGCGCCTTCCGATACGCGCTTGCGCGTCGGTGTAACTCGTCGAGGCCCGCTTGGAGATCGGCCAGGCCGTGGGCGGCGTGTTCGTAGTTGCGATGGGCTGCGTCACGCAACCGCTTTTCCGTCTCGCGAGTGCTGCTCGCTTGGCTCTGGGCCTCACGTGCTCGCGTGACCCGCAACTGAGCCGCTTCGCGCTCGTGCTCGAGGCCCTGAAGCTTCTCGCGTAGCCCCGCCAGGCTGATGGCCGTTCGGGCGCGGTCACGCAGCTCTTCGAGCGCGGCGCGCTGCTCTTGCAGGCGAGCGGCCAGGCTCCGCTCCTGGTCTTCGAGCTCGGTAACGGCCAGCGCGAGCTCAAGCTTGGACTTTCGCGAGCGAGCGAGGACTTCGCCAAGTTGCGCTGCGGCCTGGCCGCGCTCGCGGGCCTGCTCGCGGGCTGCCTGGAGTGCCGCCGCGAACATGCCCTGCCCAGCGTCGTAAACGCCGCTGATCTCCTGTTCGAGCAGCTGGGCTTCGCTGACCTCGATGCGGGTCCGGCGGCACGCGCTCAGGTTCTCGCGCATGCGGCCCAGCGTGTCACCGATCCCACCCTGTTCCCGGAGCAAGAATGAGCGAAGCTCCGAGGTGATGGCTCGCGAGATCCCGCCGGTCATACTGGTACGCAACATGTCGCCCAAGCGGCCGCGGTCGTCGTCGCTGGCGAGTCGGAGCGCGCTGATACCGAGCTCGAACAGCGCCGCAAAATAGTCTTTGGCCGAGGCGAATACTTCCAACTTGGCGCCGGCGTTGCTGGCGTTGCTGCGCAGCTCGCTCAGCTCTGGCACCTGTTCTTCATCGTCGCTGACGACGAGCAGCAGATCCTGGAGCCTCACCGTGGGGGCCAGTTGGCTAAACAGGAACGGCGTAAGCTCGACGGTGGGCTCGGATTTTCGCGCCAGCAGGACGCCGGCCACCACCCGAACACCGTCGCCGAGGTCCAGTTCGAGCGCCGCGTAGGCGGGCCGCGTCGCTTCGCCCAATCGCCCCCAAATGCCTCTGTCGCCGCCGGTCGCCGCGGTTTCCCCCAGGTTGGTGAAGCGCAGCCGCGACATGTCCGGCAAGAGCACCACGTAGGCCGCGATCATCACGGTTGTCTTGCCGGAGCCGTTGGCGCCTTCGAGCGCGGTCACGCGGCGGTCGAGCTGGTAGCGTTCGTAGAAGACGCCCTTCCAGTTCACGAGCGCGAGCGCAGTGGCCCGCGCTCGACTCATGAGCTGCTTTCTGGCGCGTCGCTTGCGCGGTCGGTCTCGAACTCAAGCTCGCGCTCCGTCTCCGGAGGTGCCGGGTCGAAAGTGGAGCCCCAATCTGAGCCGTCGTTCCAGGGGCTGAGGGCGGCTGCCGCTGGGATTTCCGGTCCCTCGCTGGCCTCGTCGTCCGCCCCCGCTCCGTCGCCTACCTCCTGGTCCTCGTCCTCGTCGCCCAGGTCGTCGTCGGTAAGCGCGACCTCTCCAGATGCGACGAGTCGCGACAGCGCTTCGGCCTCCGCGCCGCTGCCGCGTACGGGTTCGGCAAAACGCAGCAGTGAGGAGCGCAGCCGAATCCGCTCCTCCGAGAGCAGTTCGACGAAGCCGAGGCTGGCCAGGCGTCGAACGCCTTCGCTCACCTTGGTGCGCACGGTTTCCTGGGCCACGCGCTCATCCGTGCGCCGCTTCTTGGCATTGAAGGCCAGCATCAGCGCTTCGGTGCCCATGGCCGCGGACAGCTGCGAAAGCAGCTGCTCTCGCGTGGTCAGGCCTCCCTGCTGAACTGTCGCGGGATCCAAATAGAGTAGCGTGAGGCCCTGCCCGATCAGCATCTCCCCCGGCGAGAGCTGGCGGCGTCCTAGTTTGTCGCCGCTCGGGAGCAGAAAGAAGTAGCCGTCCGTGCGCTGAACGAGCTCGGCGCCGTAGCGGCGATAGAAGCGCTCAAGCTGTGGCTGCGCTTCGCTCAGAAAAGCGTACCAGGCTGCGTCTTCGCGATCGATGTGTCGGCCGCGCCGGAGCGCCAGATCGACGTCCGGGAATAGCTCATGCTCGACCACGCCGGCCAGGTCAGCAGGGATGGCCTGACTGCTCTCAACGCTCATCCTCGTCCTCCAGCGCGCCCGGTTGGGGGCAGTTGCCACTCTTCGATCGCGAATACTTCGTCGACGGCTAGCCAGGGCCGCTCGCGATCGGCGCGAGTGCGTGCGAGGCCTGCCACCAGGTGTGCTACTCGACCGGCCGCGCGGAATCGCTCGGCTTCCGGCAGCTCGGCGGTGGCGCTGGCCGTGACTTCGCGCAGGCTGCGGGCGCCGGCCGCGAGCGACGCGCGCACGTTGTCTTCGAGCGCGGCAAAGGGATCGCCGGCGGGTTGCTCGCTCGGTGGCAGTTCGCGCTCGGCTCGCGGACGCTTAACTGGTGGTTGATCGGGGCTTGGCGCCACATCTCGCAGCAGCAACAAGGGCGCGCTGGCAGCGACTGCCAGCGCGAAACGCCGCCCGGACTTCCCGCTCAGTTGATCGCGCAGGCGCGCCGTGAGGGCGCGGCTCGGATCCAGCCGCACCACGTCGCGCAGGAAGCGGTGCACGTACTGGTAGTAGTCCGACCAAGACTTCTGCCGACCCGAGCTCCAGGCGGCGATGCGGTCGATCTGGTCGGCCGCGCGCCGGACGGCCTCTTCCGCCGCGCTGGCTTCGTGCCTCACGGCCAGCTCCTGTAGGTCCTCCAGCAGCGCCTGCAGTCGATGGGACTCTGCCAGCAGCACATGGTTGAGATCGCGTAGCGTGGCAGCGCTGCTTTCCAGCAGGCTTTGGCAGCTTTCCACGGCTCCGAACCAATCGGCGTTCAGGAGCGCGGAGACCTCCTTCTGGAACTGTTCTTGGCGGAGGTCGAGCCCGCGCTGACGGCGTTCGATGCCCTCCATCAGTTCGTGAACCGTCACCTTGAGCGGGCCGACGACCGCTTCGTCGAACTGCGGGGCAGCCTGCGCGGCGAGACCCTTTTCGAGCACCTCGCGCAGGCTGCTTTCGAGGCTGCGGGTGAGCAGCGTGAGTGTCTCGGCCGTCAGGCTCTCGTCCTCTAGGAAGAAGGAGACAATCGCGACACCCAGTCGGGTGAGGGCGTACTCGCCGGCGCGCAGCACGCCGGCCCCGTCGACGCGGGTCAGCAGGCGCTGCTGGCGCAGGCGGGCGATGGCGTGGGTGGCGCGTCGCCTGACGGCGCTCGGCTCCCGGTCGACGAGCAGCGCCGCCTGCTCGAACAGGTCGAACAGCTGCTCCTCGCCGAACGCCTGATGCTGGCCGCTTCGGGCGCGCAGGTGGAGCGTCGCAAGGAAGCAGAGATCCAACGTTGAGAGTTCAAGGCGCGGCGCGCGCGACGCGAGAGTGAGCAGCGCGGCCGCCTCACTCGAGGGCGGGCCGGGCGGAGACGGGTCGTGCGTGCTCGGCTCCAAAGGCGGGGCGTCTCGTAGCCCCGACGACCTCAGCCCACAATCACAACCGCCGTCGGGAAATTTCACCAAATATTACCGTTAGTTGCCAGCGCATCGACAGCCGAGCGACAGCCTGCCAAATTGCGGTCCCATGCGACCGGTGCTTTCCGCGGCACAGATGCGCGCCTTCGACCACCGAGCGATCGAGGTGGGCCAGGTGCCGAGCGTGATCCTGATGGAGAACGCCGGCCGGGGCGCGGCTGCGCGGATCTGGCGGCAGCTGCCGCCAGTTGCTCGGGTGGTGGTGCTGGCGGGGCCCGGCAACAACGGCGGCGATGGCTTGGTCGTCGCGCGCCGGCTGCTCGGATACGGCGCGAGCGTGGCCGTGTTCCTGGTCGCCTCACCGGCCAGCTTGCGGGGCGACACGCTCACCAACTATCGAGCGTTTCTCGAGCTCGGCGGGCAGGTCAAGGAGTTGCCAGCGACTCCGCTCGCGCAGTTGGCCGACTCGCTCAAGGGGGCGCATGTGGCCGTGGACGCCTTGCTCGGCACCGGAATCGATCGCGAGGTGACGGGCGCGATGCGCGACGCGATTGAGCTTCTCAACGCGGCGAGCTGTCGCAAGGTGTCGCTGGATGTGCCGTCCGGCCTGCACTCCGACACCGGTCGCGTGCTGGGAGTCGCGGTAAGAGCCGACGCGACCATCAGCTTTGCGCATCCGAAGCTCGGGCTCTATACGCCGCGCGGCGCGCAGCACACGGGCAGGCTCGAAATCTGTGACATCGGCGTGCCCAGCGATCCCAGCTTCACGGGCGCGTCCGCCGCCCTGGTGGAGGAGGCCGACGTCGCCGAGCTGCTCGCCCCGCGCCCGAGCATTTTGCACAAGAGCTCGGCCGGGCGCGTGCTCGTGGTCGCGGGTTCGCCGGGGAAGCTCGGGGCGGCCCTGCTTGCGGCCCATGGTGCCCAGCGCGCCGGCGCCGGTCTCGTG
>JANNWK010000364.1:0-2616 GCA_031408355.1 Myxococcales bacterium | reverse complement strand
GCACCCGCCGCCCGCACGGCGCGGGCGCGATTCGGCGACACGCTGGCCACAAAGCTGCGCCCGGCGGTGCGCACGTGGTCGAGCTGCTCCTCCAAGTGATCGGCGCAGCAGCGGCGGTCGCGCAGCGTCGTGAAGAACGGTGCGTCGCTGGCCTCGCTGCCGGTGTAGGCCACGACTGGCCCGTTTGCGGAGACGATGCTCCCCGTAAAATCCCCGTTGAAGTCGTCGGTCTCCAGGTTGGCGACGTCGAACGGGTTGAGCGTCAGCGTGAGCTCGCCGCCCTTGGGCGTTGCTGGGATGGGGCCGCCCGGCAGAATGCGAGCCGTGGTGCGCACCGTGACCTCGGTCTTCTCGCGCGTGCCGACCAACGTGAGAAAGGCGCGCAGGGCGGTGGGATCGGTGGAGCTGAAGTTCGTGTCAGGATCGTCCGTGCTCGCGATGGTCTGCGGCCAGCCCAGGACGGCGTACATCAGCGCTTGGTTGCTGCCTCCCGGCTCGAGCGCCTCGACCGGATTGAGCAGCGAGGCATCGTTGGAAAACACGTTCACGTTCTCGAGCGGGTTAAACTGATAGGCCACGACCGGGAAGGAGGATTTGACGCGGAAGGCGTGGCGGGTGAGCGCGGTATGCGTGCCGGTGTTGAAGGTGTCGGCTGCCGAACCGTCGACCTCACGCGGGCCGAGCTTGAAGACCCGCAGACTGAAGGGGGGGATTTGTGCGCGCGCCAGCTCGGCACGTGCGGGCTTCTCGCCTGGTAATGAGTCGTCTTGATCGATGACGACCTCGGTGGTCACGTCGGGATCGGGATTCGAGATCACGACGGCAAACTGCTGAGCCGCAGCGTTCAGGGTGTCGTCGATGCGCGCGTTGTCCAGATCCACCGGCCAATACTCGCAGCCGACGTTGCTGCGGTTGCGCCGGGCCTCGCTGCACAAGTTGACGCATTTGCCCTCGCGGCAGGCCTGCAGCTGGTCTGGATCGCAGGTTGTTTCCAGCAGTTTGGTTTGGCCGGTTTCGTCGCAGCGGTAGGCGTCGAACTTGTCGCAGCTGCCCTTGCCGGGCAGGCAGGCAGAGCACGCCAAGGTGTTCGGATTGCAGACCTCGCCGTTTGCTGCACAGTCGCTTTCCGGCTGGAAATCAGGGCCGCCCAGCGCCGCCACACAGCGCTCCACGAACAGACCGTTGCAGCGCCGGGCATTCAACTCGCAGCGAGGCGCTGGGGGGGCTGCGCTGAGCCAGCGGTCGGCGCGATCGTAGCCGCAACCGGCCAGCCCCACGATCACGCCGCTGACGAGGGTCGCGGTTCGGAGACGTTGGCGAGGGCGCCCCATGCTTCAGTGCTGCGTCAGGAACGTGTCGGTCGCGTAGGCATTCCAGCCGCGCCGGCCAAGCTCGCGGTAGCGCAGGCTGCCGTAGTCGAAGCCTTCGATGTGGGCGAGCGTCGCCGAGATAGTCATCGAGCCGACGGGCAGGGCGGCGCCGGGGTCGAGCGAGCCGAGATCCGGCAGGCGCAGCTCGCTGCGGGGGCCAGGCGCGACGAGCGTCCAGGTGTACAGGCCGCCGCCGGCCTCTATCTGGACGACCGTGAGATCGACGCGTTTCCCGGCCGGCGACTGCTCAAGCGAAAGCGCGCTCAGGTCCCACGCTACGTTCTTGGGAGGGAAGGTGAGCACGGGCAACGGCACAAACCCGCCAAGATCCAGCGGCTCGCTGCTGCTCGTGGCCGAGAACGAACCTATCACCGACAGCGGCGGCGCCGCGGAGGCGCCGGTCACGGCGCGGGCTCCCAAGACGTAGCTTGAGCCAGCCAAGCTACCGACCAGCGGCGGGACTCCGACGAAGCTGAAGGCATCGGCGCCGGGCAGGCTCCGCGTCGCGAAGCCGTTCGGCAGCAGGGCGTAACCCTGATCCTGAACGCGGACGGCCACGCTTGCCTGGACGCGATCGGGGCCTCGCACGCCCGGCTTGGGCGGGTCGAGCGTCAAGCTGAGCGCGTGGTCGAGCGGCACGTCAATTTGGATGAACACGTCCTCGGAGGTCTTGCCCGGCTTGACGGCGACGCCACGGAGCAGGCCCAGCGCGTAGGCCGTAAATTGCGGCGGACTCTTGGCTCGATCTTCCAAACCGGCCAGCGCATACAGCGTGAAGTTACCGGGCGAGGTGCTCTGGTAGAAGGTGTAACCCTGGGCGCCTTCGTTGGCGGGAGTGATCGCCTCAAGGGCGTCCGGCAGTTCGAAGGGCTCGTCGGGAGCCGTGCTCAAGCGGAACACGTACACGACCTCTTTCTCGGACTCCGAAGCGGGCGCGGGCACGTTGCTCCAGCCCCTGCGTCGCAGCTCGCCGTCCGGCTCCCACACCACTTCGCCCGAGACGCTGGAGCCAACGCCCGGCGTTCCACCGCCGGGCGGTAGCTCGCCCTCTTCTCCGCAGGCGGGCGAGAGCACCGGCTCCAGGTAGGCCGTGAGGTGATCGACGGCGACGTCGAAGAACGTGACCGGTTGAAAGCACTTCTTCGCGAGCGTGACGCTGCGCTTGGGCCCCAAATCGCCCGAAAAGCTCGCGACGCCCGAGGAGTCGGTTTGGGCTAGCTCGCAGGTGGCTCGGTCGTCGCCTGCC
>JANNWK010000363.1:0-5672 GCA_031408355.1 Myxococcales bacterium | reverse complement strand
CCGCCCCAGTGCTCGGATTAGCTGTTCGTTGCTATGCCCGACTTTCGTCAATCTTTCAGCCCACTCGTCGGCGCGTTCGCTTTCTCGAGTGCTTGCTTCCGAGACGGCTAGCGCACCGACGACCAGCGTTAGCCCGAGTCGCAGCATGATCGGGACGGCCCATAGCTCCCCGATGGTGAGCACCGAGACGCTCTGGTAAGAGAGTACGTAGCGGGCGAGGCTGGTCAGGTCCACACGCCCGTCAGTGTGGCGCAGGTAGTCGAGGCAAAGCCCGTAAACTCGCGGGTAGCCGCGCATGCTCCCCCGCGAGACGCGCGGCAGTTCAACCAGGTAGCCCCAGGGCAGATCCTCCTGAATCTCGCGAATTTGCTCGTCGACTACGTGAGAGTTGTCGAGCAGCCATTCCTCTGCTGGCGTCGGCTCGCGCTTAACGCGAAAGTCACGCGCCAAGATCGCGTAGGCCGTGCGGATCTGGGCGCGCGCGGCAGTGAAACGATTGCGCAGCGGGCTTGGAGTGATGCGCGAGTACGGTTTGCCGTGAGCCACGGCGACTTCGGCGGCGTGCGCGGTGAGATGCTCCGCAGCGTACAGCTCACCTCGAAGCGAACTGACGTCGTCCCAGGCCAACGCGGACGAAACCCCAGGACAGGCTAAGTGCGGGTCGACCGGTTCAGCGTGGTGCTGCACGTTCTAGAACCGGAAACGATCAACGGTGTGCGTCGCCTTGGATTCAGAGGCCGCGGTCGCGGTCAGCTTCGACGGGGCGGAGCCTTCGGCACTAATGGGGTGAAGCCAGGCGCCGTTGGTCACTTTCCATTGGGATGGCTCGCGCATACAGCAAGCGAAGTCCGCACTGGCGTGGAGGCTACAGCTCACGGCCGAGCCACAGACGGGGCAAGGCTTGCGTTCGGTCGCAACACTCCACTCGGAATCGATCGCAGCAGTCAGCACAGGTCGCGTCATGGGTTCCTCAGCACAGCGGGGCCTGATGCAGCCACCGTGCCATAGCCAGTTGTCCGCGTATTTGGCCGCTTTGCTCGCCCACGCTGGGGCGTTTTGCCTCAGCGTGGCTTTTTGCCGTGAGCGAGCTTTGCGCACGCTCGGCCTAGGCAAGGAGTACCGTCAGTGCTTGGAACCCGTTCCAGAGTGCCTCGCCTGCGGCACGTGCTGTTTCTCATGGCTGAACACGTTTGTGCGGGTGTCGGGGGCCGACTACTCGCGGCTGGCGGAACGAGCGGACGCTCTGGTGTGGTTCGATGGCAATCGAGCCTACATGCGCATGCTGGACGGTCACTGCGGCGCGCTCAGGATGGACGTGCTGGCGGGTCAGTTCATCTGCAGCACCTATGCGACGCGCCCGCAGGTCTGTCGTGACCTCGAGCGGGCCTCGGGTGCCTGTCTGGGCGAGCGCGAAGTGAAGGCCGCGCGCCCCCTCCTAGCGCTGGGGCTTTCGCGGGGGTCGCTCACGGCGCCGCTCAGAACGACCGACTGAACGCGTTCTTGCCGTGCTCGCAGGATCGTACATGCCTGCTGCAGCCCGGTCCATTCTCCGAATGGGCGCCGGTCGCTACCGTTCTTTCGAGCACCGGAGCACATAAAAATGGCGAACCCAGAACCCATCCTCAGTCGGGCGCGAGAGCAACAATTGGCGCTGCAGACGGCCTATCGAGCGGCTGGGAGCGCGGACAGCCGCGGCGAGCCCAAGGTCGGGGTGGAAGAGTTCATGTCCATCGCGGAGCGCTTCGGCTTCAGTCGCGAGGCCCTGGCGAAGGTGCGCTCGGCCGTCCAAAGCGAAGACATGGGCGCGGGGCCATTCCTGGCGAGCCATCAGTGCGGTTTGCCTGAGAGCAAGGTCGAGGCCTTTCAGCGCACGGCGCGGCAGATCTTCGGCGTCGAGCACGCCATGGGCGCCAGTAGCGGGACTGGCGCCTTGCACGCGGCTTTCGTGGCCGTGGGGGTGGGTCCGGGGACTGAGGTGATTTGCCCGGCGATCGGCTTTTACGCGACCGCCGCCGCGGTGGTGATGGCCAAGGGCGTGCCCATCTTCTGCGACGTGGACTCTTCCCTGTGCATGGACCCGCGAGCGCTGGAATCACGCATTACGCCCAGAACGGTAGCTCTGGCGCCCACTCACGTGATGGGTGCCGTCTGCGACATGGATGCCATCATGGAGGTCGCGGGTCGGCACAAGCTGATGGTCGTTGAGGACGCTGCGCAGTCCTGTGGCGCACGCTACGGGGATCGCTACGTGGGCACGATTGGCGACATGGGCTGCTTCAGCATCTCGGCCTACAAGATCATTGGCGGCGGCGAAGGCGGGCTGGTGCTGACTAACAACCAGCGTCTGCGCGACCGGGCGCTCGGGACCATTGAAGGCGGCGGCCTCTGGCGCCCCGACAGGTTTGCGGCTCCGCGCTACGAGGGTGAGCTGTTTTGCGGGACGAACTACCGAATGTCGGAGCTTGAAGCCTGCGTGGACGTTGTGCAGCTCGCCAAGCTAGGCGCCACGGTCGAGCGGTTTCGGCGCGTCAAATCGAAAGTCACCGGCCTGCTCGGGCGCTACGCGGAGGTCACCCCGCAGACCATCCACGATGTTAAAGGCCAGATAGGCTACCTCTTGCGCTTCTACCCGCGTGACTTTGAGCTGGGAGCACGCCTGGCGGCAACGCTCAAGGCTGCCGGCCTTGACTGCTCCTTCCGCGGGCCCGAAGCCGGCCCCGACTGGCACCTGTATTCGGATATGTATCCGATCACGCTCGGCCAATCGCCAAGTGGCGAAGGCTGCCCGTTTCAGTGCCCCATCTACCAAAAGCGCGGCGGCGCCGTCAGCTACGCGCGCGGGGACTGCCCAGTCGCCGACTCCCTCTTCAACCGAGTCATCTCGGTGAACCTGAACCAATGGTACTCGGACGCCGACTGCCGGCGTGTCGCTGCGGTCTTGAACGCGGCGTTCGATGAGCACTGCACGCCGGACAGCGCCGCCGCAGCTTGGCACTAGAGTCTTCGCGGATTGTCGGGGTCCGTGGACGCGGCTCTGGCCCTACATGTAGGATCGCGGGAAGAGCCAATGCCCCCCCACACCCTAAGCCACAGCTTTCGGACGGATGGACGCCTGCCACCGGAGGTGCTCGACACCGTCGAAATTCGCGGTCCCTACCCGCACTCCGTGAACCGTGTGTGCCGGGGCTCGTGGGTCGTCGACTACGAATACACCAGTCACGGCAGCACCAAGGTGGAGGCTCCGGTTTCAGGCTGGCAGCCCCGTGCGCCAGGCTCCGTTCACCTGTATCCACCGCAGGCGGTGTTCTTCGAGGACACGTGCAGCGAACGAGGTTCACGTCACAGCGCCTGGATCCACTTCACTGGCGGCGACGAGGTCGGTCTGCGACGCCTGATCAATCCCCAGCTCGGATTTGCCCGATTTGTCGATGTCCGTGGCAAGGTGGGCGAACTCTTCCACGAGTGCGCCCAGGCGGCCCACCGCTTCGGTGACGCTGCCCAGTGGCGAGTGCGTGGAACACTTTGCTTTATCATCGATCTGCTGCTGACCAGCGCGCCTACAGGGCACGAGAGCTACCGCGTCGAACTCGAGCCAGCCTCGACCGAAGTCGAAGGGTCTCTGCGCGAGCGCGTGATTCCCTTCTTCAAGGACCACATCAGCGAGAAGATCACGCTTTCACGCCTGGCCCGCCACCTGCATGTCAGCGTTTCGACCGTGGCCCATCGCTATCGGAATGAGACGGGCGAGTCGCCGATGGCGACGCTCGCTCGCCTGCGCGTGGAGCACGCCAAGACTCTGCTCGCTAAGGGGCTGCCGCTGAAGGCCATCGCTGCCCAGCTCGACTTCTGCGATGTCTTTCACTTCTCTCGCGCCTTCAAGCGGGTGGAAGGCACGTCCCCCAGCGTTTTCGCGCGGCGCCTACGCGAGAGCGCCGAATCTAGTTGAGCCTTCAGCTCCGGCGGCTTCAAACGAGCTGGCTGAAGGGGCCGGCGCAGTACTCGGGATCGCCACAAATCGTCCGTTCGTCGCCGAACAGGTTCAGGATCGAGACCAAGAGGTTGCTGTGCGAGTGACTGTTCTCGCCGCCCGCGTCACTAAATTTGAGATAGCGACCGCTCTTCAGCCCGCCCCCGCGACCGGCCAACAGGAACGGCATGTTGTGCTTGGAGTGGTTCGGTGGATCCGCTAGTTCTGAACCGAAAAATACGACGCTTTCGTCCAAGAGCGTGTGCCCGCCCATGTCTATCTGGTCAAGCTGCGATAGCAGGTAGGCGTGCTGCTCCGAATACCAAGTGCAGATCTTCTCGCACTCGACCGGGCGGAAGCCGCCATCATGCTGGTAGAAGTGGTGGTGCTCTGTCAGCCCGAGCCAAGGGAAGGTGTGCTGAGCCTCGGTGTCCGTCCACTGCAAGGTTCCGACGGACGTGATGTCGCAGGCGAACGCCATGACCATCATGTCGGTCATGAACCGGCCTACGGCGGGGATCATCTCGTCAGTTGACAGGACGAAGTCAGTGCCCTGTTTTGGGTTGTAACCCTTGGGGTCAATCAGCTGGGGCGCCTGGCAGCGCAGTCCGGGAACGATGCCTACGTCGAGCGCTACTTCGACCTCTCGGATCTTGGTCAGGTGCTGCTCCAGCTTCGCTTTATCGGCGGCGCCGAGCTTCGCCATCAGCGCGAGATACTGCTTGTCGACCAGGTCCAAGATCGATTTCTTGCGCGCGATGCGGGCGTCGACGGCGTCCGACTGCGTGGGATCCAGGCTGCCGAACAGGTCGTTGTAGATCGCTACTGGGTCCACACTTGGCGGGATCGGATCCGCACCGGCATTGTCCTCGTAGTTGGCGCAGTTGATCGGGCTGAGCAGGCCGTTCGAGCCGCCCGTCGCCCAGCGGATGGCCATTTGCAGGCTGGCCTTGGGTTTCTTGCCGCGCGAGATGCGGCTGGCGATCAGCTGATCGATCGACGGAAACTGCGAGTATCGCCGCTCAGACCTGTCTTGCACGCTGCCGGTCAGCCAGGCCACGATGCCGGCTTGGTGCTGTTCGCCTTGCGCGCTTCGCATGGCGAGGCCTTCGAGGACCAGCAGCTTGCTCTTGACGGCTTCGAGCGGCGCCAGAATGGGGCTCAAGCTGAAGTTCGTCTCGCTGCCGGTGGGCGCCCAGCGATTCCGATGGTTCGCGTTCGGAGCCCACTCGACCGGGGGGCCGTCGTCGACGACGCTACCGCCAGGAGTGTAGACGGCCAGAAAGCGTTGCGCGGGAGTTGTTTGCGCGTGCGCGAGCCGCTCGCTGCCCATGATCTCGAGCCAAGGCAAGGCGACTGCGATGCTGCCGGCTCCACGGAGGACCGTTCTGCGATTCAGGCGGAAGCTTGGCATCTCGACTTACTCCCTAGCGGCGGGCAGGTAGCGGAAAGCATCGGACTCGGTCAAGGCGATGAGCAGAGCCTTGACGTTGTAGCCAGAGCTCTGAAATGCGCTCCGCACGAAGTCGACGCTGCAGCGATCGCGTTCGCCTTCGCCCACCAAGCGTCCGTAGGCGAAGTTGAGCCAGTGCTGCGCGAAGCAAGTTTGTACCTCTTCGCTTTCAGCGAGCTTGCGGGCCAGCTCCACGGGGCCGCCAAAGGCTCCGGCCAACGTCGGCACCTCCCCGCTGGCATCGATGTCCAC
>JANNWK010000362.1:0-2624 GCA_031408355.1 Myxococcales bacterium | reverse complement strand
CAGGCGATCCATCATCAGCGTGACGCCGCCATGCTTGAGCGCCTCGGTGATCGTCTCCCAGCCGAACTGCACCAGCTTGCTGGCGTAGCCGCGGTCGATGCCCTGGGCCACCATGCGGTCGAAGCACAGGATGGATCCGGTCTGCAGCATGCCGCACAAGATGGTCTGCTCGCCCATCAGGTCGCTCTTCACCTCGGCGACGAAGCTCGACTCGAGCACGCCAGCGCGGTCGCCGCCGGTGGCCGCCGCGTAGGCCTTGGCAATCTCGAGACCGTCGCCGTTCGGATCATTCTCCTTGTGGACGGCGACCAGCGTCGGCACGCCGAAGCCGCGCTTGTACTCCTCACGCACCTCGGTGCCAGGGCACTTTGGGGCCACCATCACGACCGTCAAATCCTTGCGGATGTCCTGACCCTCTTCGACGATGTTGAAGCCGTGACTGTAGGCCAGGCACGCGCCGTGCTTCATCAGCGGCATCACCTTCTTCACGACGTCGGCGTGCTGCTTATCCGGAGCAAGGTTGCAGACCAGGTCCGCCGTGGGAATGAGCTGCTCATAGTTGCCCACCTTGAAGCCATTGCTGGTGGCGTTGGTGTAGCTCGCGCGCTTGGAATCGATGGCGTCTTGGCGCAGCGCGTAGCTGACGTCCAAGCCAGAGTCGCGCATGTTGAGGCCCTGGTTCAGGCCCTGCGCGCCGCAGCCGACGATGACCACCTTCTTGCCCTTCAGCTTCTCGACGCCGTTGAACTCGCTTCTGTTCATGAAGCGGCACTGGCCGACCTGCTCGAGCTTCTGCGCCATCGTGAGAGTGTTGAAGTAGTTCTGTCGGGACATGCTGAATTCTCCGCGGTTCTGAGGCCTCAAGGCAGCGTCGTAGCCGAAGGATAGATCGCCGCCGGGGCTCAGCCAACGTTGCGGCAGGTGATATTACCGGCAATCCAAATTGCGAAAAACGCAACAGGGTATCGTCGGCAAAAACGAGGATCCGGCGGCGCGCGCGCCAACCCTCGTATTCGGCCTCAGATCGCTTCGACTACCAGCTTGTTCGTGGCGCTGGTGCCAACGTTGCTGCCCTCTTGAGTCAGGGTCGACGGTGCCTTGACGGTGATGTCGGCATCCGCGTTGTTGGGCCCCGCCACCGTGATGTTCTTGACGCGTAGCTGCGCAGCGTTGGCCGCGAAATTGTGCCCCACCAGGATCCCAGGGTCGAGCGCAGCGCTGGCGCCGGTGCCGCAGTAGCTCCAGGAGTCCGGCGGGCCCTTGGCGTTGTGAACCTCGACGTGCTCAAGCGCGTTGCCGGTCCAGTTCGATTCGCAGAAGCCGATGCCCTTCCAGCCGGAACCGTCGACCCCGCGGAAAATGATCGGCGCCGCGGCGGTGCCGATGGCGGAGAGTCCCGACGTACCGTCCGAAACGTCGATGCCGCTCCCTCCGGCGAACTCGAAGATCGCACCAGCCTCGATGGTGAGGTGAGCTTTGACGAAGATATCGGCGCCTGCGTCCCCGCCCGCGTCGGTCACGCGGTAAATGGCCGGGGACAGATTGGGCCAGGCAACTTCCGTGACCAATGGGTTCAAGATGCTGGTCTCGATGCGAACGGTGTTGTCGTTGCCGTTGGCTTCCAGGGTGTTACCGGTGCCGGTCAGTTGATCCACCGACGTGACTCCGACCCGGACCGCGCCGTCCTTGTTGTCGGTGATGGTGTTGTCAGCAAACTCGCCGAGCGCGCCGCCATCGAGCACGGTGAGCCCGAACTGAGCGCTGTGCTGCAGGGTCGTGGCCGTCAGCTTGACCCGGCCGGGGCCGTCGCTGGAGATCGACACGTTGGCGCTAGCGCCTCCTGCGGCGCCGGCATACTCGACGACGGCGTTGCTAATCTCGTTGCTGAGCGCACTGCTATGGAACGTGATGCCTCGCCAAGAACCCTCGAGCTCCTGCCAGCCGGTGAAGATGATCGGGTCATCCGCCGTGCCGACGGCGGTGAGCGCGGCATTGTCGGCCACCTCGATGCCCGACTCCTGAGCGAACTTGAGCTTGGTACCGGGCTCGATGGTCAACACCGTGCCGGAGCCCTTGATCTCGATCAGGGAGGGAACCTCAAAGCCGTCTTCGCACGAACTCAGCGGCTCCCAGGTCGTGTCTTCCTCGATCGGCCCACGCTTGATGCAGTCGGCGGGCTGTTCGCCGCTGCCGCCGCCGCCGTTTACCGTCGGCTCGCCGGCTCCGCCCGCTCCGCCGGCTTCGCCACCTGAGCTGGACTCACCGCCGCTCGACGAGGAATCGCCGCCATCGCTGCCGCCGCAGCCGTACGCGCAGGCGCCCATCAAGATCGCCACTCCGCAAGTGCGAGCCACCCAACGTTCCTTGTTCGACATTCGAAGCCCTTGCCACAATAGAGGGACCGCACCAAGTCGCCCTGACCAGGGCTCCAGCGTGATTCGGGGCGGGAATCGCGACGGACTGGCGAAGAATTTTGAGCCGTCTTGGCGGACGCCCCGGCACTGCCAGTCGACCCATGCGGCTAAGCCAGGCTTTCCAGACTGCGATCCTGCTCGTCACGGGCGGACTTGCCTGCTCCGGCGGGTCCACCCCACCCGCGGCGCACGGGCCGGCGGCCGGCGGCG
>JANNWK010000361.1:0-9242 GCA_031408355.1 Myxococcales bacterium | reverse complement strand
CCCCGGGGAGCGCATTTCGTACCCGGCCATCCCATGGCGGGCCTCCCGGACGGTGGCATCGAGAACGCTCGAGCCGATCTGTTTGAGGGCCGAAACTGGATCCTGAGCCGCGAGCACGCGGCAGCGAGCGCCGGCAAGGCGGTGGCGGAGCTGCTCGGCCGCACCGGCGCGCGGCTCGTCGAGCTCAGCGTCGAGGAGCACGATCGCGCCGTCGCGCTCACCAGCCACTTGCCGCAGCTCATCGCCAGCGCGCTTGCCGGGCTGGCAACGCAGAGCCGAGCCGAGGTCGCGGTAGGGCCGGCGTTCGAGCGAGCCACCCGCGCCGCGGGCGGGCCCGAGTCGATGTGGAGCGACATCTTCGAGACCAACGCTGACGAGGTCGCGAGCGCCGCCGAGGCGCTGTGCGCCGAACTTGCGACCGTGGCGCACCTGCTCCGCCAGTCACCGCCGGATCTCTCGGCGGCGCTAGGCTTGTTGGCCCGCGCGCGGGCTCGCCGAGGCGGGGCGAGCGCTCCGCCGTAGGCCCGCCTCCCCAGCTGGCCAGAATATTGCTATGCTGATTGGAGTGTCAGGCTCCTTGCAGCGCCGTCTTCCCTGGATCTTCGGGGCCCTTGTGGTTGCGGCGTGCACGCTCAATCCGCAGCCGGATCTGCCAGGTGCGGCGGGCGCGACCGGTGGAGCCCCCGGAGGGGTGCCAACGTCAGGGAGCTCTGCAGGCGGCGGCATCGGCAAGGGCGGAGGCGCCGGGCACGGAGGAAACAGCGCCAGCGGCGGATCCCAGGCGAGCGGCGGCGGGCCGGTCGGCGAAGGCGGCGAACCCGCCTCGGCAAGCGGCGGGGCAGGCGGCGAAGCCCCCGTGGGAGGCGAGGGCGGCGCCGGCGAGGGTGGCGCCGGCGGCGCGGGCCAGGCAGGCGAGGCCACTCTGAGCCAGGGAGGTCACCGCTAGCGCACCGACCGGTGGGTCCGGATGTGTGCCATGCTGTGCCAACAAGATGTTCGGTTTCCGCCCCCGCAACTGGCTCAGCTGGGCCGCTCTGGCCTGGGCGGCAGCCTGCAATCTCAATCCGCAGCCGGAGATCCCGGGCGCTCAACCGGGCCCGGGCAGTGCCCCAACGGCGGGGAGCGGAAGCCAGGCGGGGCCAACCACCGGGGTCGACACGGGCCAAGGAGGAGCCGACGCCAGCGGTGAGCCGCCCGAAGCCCAGGCCGGCGGCCAGCGTTCTGATGGTCAGGCAGGCAGCGACGTCGGGGGTCAGGCAGGCAGCGACGCCGGCGGCGCGCCCTAACCCTCAGCCCGCGGCAGGTCGGATCAGGTACTGGTCCATCACGTTGGAAATCAGGTCGGCCAGGATGCCGTCGGCCACCCGCAGGCGACGGCTTAGCTCGCGCGCCAAGTTGAGGATGATGATCGAGTAGCTTCGGAGGTCGTGCCGGTAAAGGGCGTCGAGATCCGCCGCAGAAATGCGCAGTAGCCGGCTGGGGGCCAGAGCACGCACCGTGGCGGAGCGCGGCTGGATGTCCACGATGCTCATCTCTCCGAACCAGTCGCCGGGTCCGAGCACGGCAACGCGAGCCTCCACGCTGCGTTTGCTCTTTTTCAAGACCTCGACCTCGCCGCTGATGACGACGAACATCGCGTTGGCGTCGTCGCCTTCGCGAAACAGCGTGGACCCGACCTCGGGCGTCTCGACCGTGAGGATGCCGGACAGGTACTGGAGCACCTCGTCGCTCAGCGCACCGAACAGCCCGATGTTGCGAAGCTCGGCCGGGCCGAGGCCGAGAGAGGAGACGGTACTCATGGCGTTCCTCCGGCTTTTAGCTGTGATCTGACCCGGGTCAACTCCCGCCCCCGCCGGCGGCGAGTTTTCCGCGGCGCTTGGCTGATTTGGCCGCTAGCGGGCAACAGGCTCGTCGTCAAAGTAGAGCGGTGGCCGCCCTTGGCAGAAGCCATCGATGTGGGCCAACGACTCAGGTGAAAGGTTCACGAACGACACGCCCATGCCGGGCGGCACGTCCTCCGAGGCCTCGCGGGTCCAGCGGACGATCCCTTCCGCGTTCACGGCGTGGCCGTCCGGGAGCACGAAATGGAGCTCGACCGTCGTGCCGGGCGGAGCCGATTCATACGTGCTGACGAAGATGCCGCCGGTGGACATGTCGAATGACAGGCCCGTGTAGAAGTGGGACTCGGTGGCGAGCCCGATCTCCACTTCCAGGAACACGCGCCGATCCGCCTGAGCGCGTCGCTCGTTCTCGTGCGGGCCGGAGGGGCGCCGTGAGCGACCCGTCGGGGCAGGCGCAACCGGAAAACCCGCCAAAGCGCGCAGCTCGCGAGCGTCAGTGTTCGACACTGAACCTATCTGCATGCGGACACGCCGCTGGCGCAGCGAAAGCTGGAGCACCGGATACAGGAGCGCCAGCGTGCGGGCGACGGAACTCGCGGCCACCTCGCAGCCAGGATAGCGCTCCGTCAGAAGCTGGATCTCCTTGAGCGCGCGAGCCAGTTGCTCGCCGGCCTCAACGACGCAGCTCACCGCAGCTTCGTCTGTGAGCGAGGCGGCTTCGGCCGCGTAAAGCCCACTCGACGCCGCCGCGGTTCCTTCGATCGCCAGGTCCATGCCTGGCTCATCGATGCCGGAGGTCTGAAGCGAGAGCAGCGCTAGCGCTAGCGCCTCCCGCGCCTGACGCGCAGCCTGGCTGGTGGCGGTGGGGTCGGTCACAAGTTCTTGTGAAAGACCACGCGCGGACGCGCTGGACCGGCGTAGTCCTCGATGTTGGAGACAGTCCAACCCGTGGCGCGGTGAAAACCAATCGAGCCCTCGTTGCCGCTCGTCGTGATCGCCTTCAACCGAGTGCAGCCTGCGGAGCGCGAGTCTTCCTCGAACGTCTGGTAGAGCACCTTGCCGACGCCACGGCGGCGGTAGTCCGGGTGAATGCCCACGAGATGCACGTAGCCGGTCTTAGGCGGACCGGGCGCGATGAACCCAAGCAAAAAACCCGCCAGGATACCGTCGTGCTCCACGACTCGCGCCATGGCTCCCAGCTCGTAGAAGAAAATCGGATGGGCGAGCGCCGTGGTCGGCCCGCCCCACCATCGATCGATAATCTGAACGATGTGATCGTAATCTTGCTTGCCGAGCGGGCGCGTGATCATGGAAGTACTCCGAACGGCTCCAAGGGGTAGGGGAGCGTAACATGTGATTTTCGACTCGGCGCGGGAAGTGGCGTAGAACAGCCAGCGTCATGCCCGTCCCCGTCGCCGTCGCCCTGGCCCCGTCGATCCTCAGCGCCGACCTTGGACGCCTGGCCGAGGAGGTGCGAGAGGTGACGCTGCTGGGCGCCGAATACATTCACCTTGACGTCATGGACGGCCGTTTCGTGCCCAACATTACGCTGGGTCCGGATTTCGTGCGTGCCGTCAGAGCTGCCACGGACGCGATCGTGGACGTGCACCTCATGATCCTCGAACCCGAGCGGTACGTGGCGAATTTTGCCAAGGCCGGGGCCGACATCATCAGTGTCCATGTTGAGGCTTCCCCCCACTTGCAACGCACGCTGCAGGCGATCCGCGGACTCGGCAAGCGTGCCGGTGTGGTCCTGAACCCACACACCTCCGAAACGACGCTCAACTACGTGATGGACGACGTCGACCTCATCCTCGTGATGAGTGTCAATCCCGGTTTTGGCGGGCAGAGCTTCCTGCCGCTCGTCCTGCCGAAGCTGCGCGCGCTACGGCGCATGATCGACGAAACCGGCCGAAACATTGAGCTCGAGGTCGACGGCGGCATCGGGCCGGACACGGCCGAGCAGGTGGTCGCCGCCGGCGCGCGGGTGCTGGTCGCCGGCAGCGCCATCTTCGGCAAGGCCGATCGCGGCGCCGCGATGCGCGAGCTTCGAGAGCGCGCCCAGGGCGCATGAGTCGCAAGGGCGGGCGCTACGCCGCGCTTCTTGCGGGCCTCGCGGCGGTGAATTGCGGCCTGCCGCCTCCGGCTCCGATTGAAGTGCGCGCGAACGGGCACGCGTCGCCACCGCCCACCGCCGTAGCCGCTGCTTCACCGACCCGAACGGACGCCGAGCGTGCCCTCGACGCCAAGCTGGGAACGGCCCTGGCCTACGTGGTTCAACTGCGTGGTCTGCCCCAGAAAAGCGCGGTCCGGGGCCGGCTGATCGGTCGTGGCGAGATTGCTCGGTACGTGGAGCAACAGATCGACGCGCAGGCTCCGCCCGACGTCATCGCGGCCTCGGAGGCCCTGCTATTTGGCCTGGGCGCGGTGCCGGCGTCCTTCGACTATCGCGAAAGCCTGCTAGCGCTGATGTCAGCGCAGCTGCTCGGCTTCTACGATCCCAAGCAGAAGACCTTCTTCGTCGGCGGCGATCTCTCGGGCGATGAAGCCGACGCCACGCTGTGGCACGAGCTCGTCCACGCCCTGCAAGATCAGCACTACAATCTCGAGCGCCTGACGGAGTGGCAGCCCGATCGCGGCGACGGCCAGGCCGCTATCCATGCGCTGGCCGAAGGAGACGCGACGAGCCTGATGCTGGACGCGCTCTTGAAACCCAAGGGCACAAACGCGCTCTCGCTGCCCGAGGGCTTGCTGCAAGCCGAGGGGGTGCTGGGCGCCGCGGCAGCGGCTGGGCCCCCCGTGCTGGTGCGTTCGCTGCTGGCGCCCTACGTAGACGGGCTCGTCTTCACCAACTACCTCCGAAGGCGCGGCGGCTTTGCGGCGGTCGATGCCGCGTGGCGAGCGCCGCCGCTCAGCACCGAACAGCTGCTGCACCCGGAAAAGTACCTGGCCTCCGAGGCGCCCAGCCTCGTCGAACTGCCCAAGCCGCCATCCCACGCGCCCGAGCTGGCCGAGCGGTTTCACGATGTGCTCGGCGAGCAGACCGTGCGCATCGTCTTAGAAGAGTGGATGCCGGCCAAGACAGCCGCCAGCGCCGCGGCCGACTGGGGAGGCGACCGGGTGGCGGTCTTCAGCGACGAGCCCCGCAAGCGCTGGGCGGTCGCGTGGCACATTCGCTACGACTCCGAAGTCGCGGCCGGCCGCGCCCTGCTCGCGTTCGCCCGCGGCGCTCTGCTGCCCGAGCGAATCGAAAGCAGCCAGGCCACCGACTACGTGAGTGAAGCCGAGGCGAAAAAACACATAAAGCAGGGGCGGCTGTGTCGCGACCGGCACGCCCGGGGACCGTTTGCCGTGGTCCTTCGGGGTACGGATCTCGGCGTCACAGTTGGCCCCTTCGAGCGCAACGTCCCCGCCCGCCCGGCCGCCACCGGCTGTCAGGCCGCTCTGGCCTGGGCGGGACAGCTATTAACTCGTTAATATTAATTGCTATTTTCTACCTACGAGTGGCTCTCAAGGTTGCCTAATGGGGTCCATTCGACCCAGGGCGTGAGGTCAAAATAGACCTTGTCGTCGCGATTCGCGACGGGTGAAACGACCAGGCATCGGGTACTTGGACTTAATTTCTAGGTGGCATGAAACCTGCTTTAGGTAGGCCACGTAGCAATGAGTAACGTGGCCAGCGACTCAGACGCCAAGAAGAGCCCCGGGAGGGTCGTCAGGACGGCGGCAGTCGTTGCCTCTTCCGCCGCGACGGGCGTGTCGTGGATGGCGCTCTTGGCCGCGACGACCATCGGGCTCGGGCACTTGGATCGCGTGCGCGCCGAAGTGTCGGCTGATTCGGCCGTACTCGGAACCGGTGGCTACCGCTTGGTCGTCCAATCTTATGCGCGCGACAGCATGAACGGAGACAGTCTGCCGGGTCTCCGACAGAAGCCGCTAGCCTCCGCGCAGCGCTCGGTAACGGCGGCAGAGCTGTCACTCGGCGTCGCGGTCGACGTGCTGAGCGTGGGCGCGTCGAATGGCCACTCTCAGGTCATCGTCGCTTGGGTCGAACGCGGAGAGGCCAACTTGGAGTTCGACGGCGCGGAGGCCAGGCCCGACAAGGCCGCCCTGTACAGCGCCTCGGAGCCGCACGAGCTGGGCCAGGCCCGCCTCGTGCTCAAGGCTCGGGCCTGAGTCGCGTTCTGCTGACTCCGCGGTAGGAGCGGCCACCCCCCGGACCGCTTTACGCGGCGTTGCGCTCGCGTGGAGGTCGAGCCAACTCCCGAACGCGGCGCAAGAACTCGCGTCGCTCTTCAACCGAAAGAGGCGCTTTCCCGAAGCGAGCCTGCAGGTAACGCTGCGTGAGTCGGAGCACCGGATCGGCGACGGGATGGGTCAGGGCCAGGAGCGCGCGAGCATGCGTCAGGGGAGGGGTACCGGTTGGCCGGGGTACGCCACGCGCAAGGAGCGCCGCGTCCAGCGCGCGATACAGATCGGTCGTCTCGCGAACCCGCACTTCGAGCTCAGTCGGTCGAACCCGAAGAGTCTTCGGCCGACGGCGCCTCCGAATCAGATAGACGGCGAGGCCCCCAAGCAAGCCCAGGGCGACGAGCGTGAACAGCGCGCGGCGCGGCGAGCCAAGCGTGGTGGCAACCAGTTTGTTTCGGCTCCGGAGCGATCCGTATCGGTCCTGAACGGCTCGGAGCAGGCTCACCTGCTGCCGCATATCGTAGCCAACCACGTTCTTGTCCCAACGCTGAGCCGCAGCCTCCACCATGTCTCGCATGAACGCCAAGACGCCGTTGATCTCGCTCTGCGGCGCCGCATCCGCCGGAGGGGTAGGATCGAAGCGCGTGAAGCCTTTGCCCTCGATGTACACCTCGACCCACGAGTGCGCGTCTCCCTGCCGGACAGCGTAGTAACGACCGAAGCGGTTGAAGGTGCCGCCGATAAAGCCGTTGACGTTGCGAGTCGGTACGCCCTGGGTGCGCAGGAGCACGGCCATTGCCGTCGAATAGAACTCACAGTGACCGCGCTTGGACTTGAACAAGAAGTCGTCGAGCGGGTTCTTGGCTCCGCCCGACGGCGACTCCAAGTCGTACTTGTAGCGTTCGCGGAGGCGCGCCTCGACCAGCTTGGCCTGACGCTCAGGTTCCGTTTCTCCGCCGACCCAGGCCCGAGCGAGCTCGGCCACACGAGCCGGCAAATCGTTCGGCAAGGCCAAATACCGGGCTCGGGCGGCCGGATCCAGCCGCTTGGGTCGTTCCTCGCTCGGGCCAGCCAGCGACACGTCGTAGCGTAGGCCGTTGTCGCCTGGACTTCGGTAGCTGAACTGGCCCTCCTGGTTCACGTACAGGGCCGGAAGCGTGGCGGGCACCGCGTTGGCCTGGGTGCGCAGCTGCAGAGCCACCGCGTCAGGCGGCAGGAAAACGACGGCGGGATCGATCGGCTGCAAGTCGATGCGCAGCAGCCTGTCGCGGGCAGGCTCGGGCCAGCGCAGCAGGCGCACGCTTCCGCCCAACTGCTCGGCGCGCATGGGCGTGCTCGGGGTCGTGCGCGACCAGCTCCGGCCATTGTAGCGATCGAAACTGGCGCCTCGCAGGTAGAGCGCCAGTCGAACCGGCGGCTTCTCCGGCAAGTTCGGGCTCTCGACCCGCATCACGATCGTCGGATCTGCGCGCAAGCGCCCGACTCCGCCCAGATCGACGCGATCGGAAAAGCCAACCACACGCTCGTGACGTTGCCCAAGCAGCATCAGGGATAGGCCCACGCGCGGAAACATCACAAAAATCAGGGCCGTAAACAGAAAGATCGGGATCGACAGCAGGCAGGTGAACACCAGGAAAGGCCGACCAATCACGCGCCGGCTGCGCAGGATGCGCGGCACGTCGACCGGCAGGCCCGTCCGGTCACGCGCCCCCTGTCGGTAGTTTCCCTCCACCTCCCGCCGCAAGTGGCTGAGTACCAGCGCGCCCGGCGCAACGATGAGAAACCCAAGAAAGCACAGGCCGTACGACAGGCCTCCGCCCAGCACGGTGCCGGCGATCAGATGCATGAGCGCCAGCACGATGACCTGCTGGTCGTGGGCGGCGCCGCGGCGGGTGGCCAGGCGTACGACCTGCAGCGCCGCCGCGAACTCCACCGCGAGCGGCAGCAGCGACTCGCCGGAGAACAGCCGTGTCGTCTGCAGCACCAGGAGCACCAGCGGCAACGCCACCGACACGCGCCGCACGACGACGTGGTCGTGGAAGCGCTGCGGCGCCAGCATGGCAAGCACGAGGCCGATCAGAGAAAGCCCAACGAACCAGCGATTGAGTTCGCCGCTCGCGAGCAGAGAAAGCAGACCCAGCGCCGCCAGCGCGTCGGTCATGATCCGATGAATCAGCCCGAATCTCACGCGCTCGCCTTCGTGCCGGGGGCCGGCAAACGCCCCGCAGAAACCTCGGGCGAAGCCTCAAGTAGCGCCAGGAACCGGAGCAGCGGATCGGCCCCGACGGACGTCCCGGCGCGAACGCGCTCGCCGCCCGTAGCCTGCACCGACACGCCGTCGCCACGTTTCAGGTGAGCCACCGCGCGCGACGCCACATCGCGGATGCGGCGCTCGAAGCGCAGGGACCAGTCTTCCTCCGGAGTCGCCCCCGGATGACTCGAGTCGATGCTGAAAGCGACATCGCGGCGCGTGTCGTTCGAGCGCTCTCGCAGGATCCTGGCGCCAGGCAGCGTGCTCTTCCGCCAGTAAATGTCGCGCGGATCGTCGCCCTCTCGCATCAGACGCAGTCCGTGGATTTCGTCGCCTGTGCCGCGACCCACCGACGCTTCGCCGCCAATCCGGTCACCCGCCGCCGTATGCGGCAGCCTCACCGGATCTACAGCGGGGTAGATGATGAGCTCGCCGTCCGCGCTGATCTCTCGAGATTTTTCGAACAAACCGAACGGAAAGCGCGTCGCCACGCGAAAGCCAATGTGCCTGTCACGTCCGCGTCGCGCCGGGGTCCGTCGGTAGGCCGCCACCTGCGCCGAACGTGGGCTGATCTTGAGAAAGAAGCAGCGTTTGTCGGCGGGCTGACCGGCGCGCAGATCTTCCACCTCGATGGCGTACGAAGGCACCTTGCGCTTGTGATTAAAGACCTCGATCTCCACCAGGTGCGGGCGCCCCACCTGAGCGCGCGGCGGCAGCCGACGCGTAACAGTGAGGTGGCGAAGGCTCAGCTCGCTCAGCACACCCGACACGATGATCAACGACAGCAGCATCCCCAAGAGCAGGTACATGAGATTGTTGCCGGTGTTGATGGCGGCCACGCCCACGCCGAACGTGATGAAGATAAAGTACTTACCCTCGCGCGTGAGCTTGAGTCGTCGGGGCGGGCGAAAGCGCGCCAGCAGCTTGACCCAGGCCCCGGTTGGCTGAGCGGGCTCGCG
>JANNWK010000360.1:0-3624 GCA_031408355.1 Myxococcales bacterium | reverse complement strand
ATCGATGACGGTCTCATCGAGCTCGATTTCGATTGTCGACAGCACCTCGTTCAGTTGGCCGCTCTCGCGGGGAGATACGCCGATCGGAAACCCGATCTGGCGGATCTATGTCTGATTCGGATGAGCGAGCTCCTTCCGCGGCACTCGGTAATTACCATCGACCGCCAGGATTTCCGCGTATACCGTCGCAATCGGCGGGACGCGATATCGTTGATTTGCCCTCCCGGAGTCTGAGCGCAGCGTCCGGTATCAAGGTCGCCGGCGCCGCGGCTAGGCTTTGCCAGTGGGCGGAGCGTTGAACTGCTGCTTGTCGGCGTTCTTGAGCAAGAAGGCCTCGATGAACGGATCCAGCTCGCCGTCGAGCACGTCTTGCACGGCGGCGGTTTCGTGCTCCGTGCGCAGGTCCTTCACGAGCTGATACGGCTGGAGCACGTAGCTGCGGATCTGGTTGCCCCAGGCAATTTGACCCTTCGCGGCCTCGTAGACGGCTTGAGCTTGCTCGCGCTTGGCCTGCTCCATCTCGTAGAGTTTGGCCTTCATCATCTTCAAGGCCATGGCACGGTTCTGGTGCTGGCTGCGTTCCGCTCGGCACACGATCATGACGCCGCTGGGGAGGTGGCGCATGCGCACCGCTGTCTCCACCTTGTTGACGTTCTGACCGCCCTTCCCGCCCGCGCGCATCGTGGTGATCTCGAGGTCCTTGTCCTCGATCACGATGTCGATTTCGTCCTCGACATCGGGCGTGACCTCGATCGCTGCGAAGCTGGTTTGCCGGCGCGAGTTGCCGTCGAACGGGCTGATGCGAACCAGCCGGTGCACTCCCACTTCAGCGCGCAGGTAGCCGTAAGCGTTCGGGCCCGACACGGTGAAGGAGGCTCCGGTGATGCCCGCCTCCTCTGCCGGCTCAATGTCGATGATTTCGGTCTTGAAGCCGCGACGTTCACACCAGCGCAAGTACATGCGCAGCAGCATTTCGCCCCAGTCCTTGGCGTCGGTGCCGCCCGTGCCGGGGTGCACGCTGACGATGGCGTTGGCGTGATCCATCCGGCCACTGAGCATGCGCTTCAGCTCGGATTGGCGGACCTTGGCTTCGATCGGCCGGAGGCTCACCTCGACCTCCGCAATCAGGGACTCGTCCCCTTCGGCTGCTGCCAGCTCCAGCATTTCGAGCGCGTCGGTGACCTCTCGGGCCAGCGACTGTGACTGCTCGATCTTTTCCAGCGCGGCGGCGCGGCGGCGCATGGTGGCTTGCGCCTTCTCTTGCTGGCTCCAAAAGTCCGGAGCGCTCGATAACTCGTCGATCTCGTCGATTTCCCGCTTTAGTGCCGGGACGTCAAAGAGACCCCCTTAGCGCATCAACGCGCCTTTGAAGGTCCTCAAGGGTATTGCGAGCATCTGCGAGCATGGCGGGCGGTATTTACTCCGAGTCGCCCCGACTGGCCACTGCGATTGTGGGCGCGTCCTCGGCGCTGCCACAGAGCCCCCAAATGGCGTCCACTGACCCCCAAATCTGAAGCGAGAAGCGCGGCGCTTGCGCCAAGAACCAGCCGGCCGTCAGGGCGTCCAGCTCCACGCCCAGTTCGAGGGAGCGCAGCCGGTTCTGCTCACGCGCGGGCGCGTCCGGTTCGGCCGCGCAGGCCTGCTCACGAGCGCGGAAAAGCCCTTGCACGGCCTGCTGCACCCGCTGCTCGAGCCGAAGGTGCTCCGTGGCCTGCTTCTCGCGGAGCCGCTCGACGACGAGCTCCTCACGACTGAACACCAAGCGATCGAGCCGGAACGTCGCGCTGGCCTCAAGCGTCACGCCGGCCGCGTCGGATTGCGTCATGCGATACGGATCGTCGGTCGTGGGCGCCCAGCGCAACGCCTGATCGGTGGAGCGTTGCGCGCGAAGCCTCACTTCCGGCAGGGCCGCGGAAGCCCGCGAACGGCTCGACAGCGAATCCAGCCGCCGTCGATCCGTCGCCACGCCGGCCGCCGAAAGCGCGCGCAGCGTGGCCAGCCGGGTGAGTTCAGCCAAGGCGCGCAGCTGAACCAGGGGGGCCGGAGTCTCCGGCGCGGGCGGCGCTGCAGGTGCCTCGCTGGCCTCGCTGGCCACAGCGACGGTCCGGCCTTGGACGCGCGTCGTCGCCAGCGCGCCGAATGGCACAGTCAGGCTCAACCAAGCGGCGCGTTCGTTGCGCGCGCTGGCGAAGGAGGTCCGCGCGTGAAGGGCGACGTCGAAGTGCTCAGCGCTCGCTTCCTGCGCCTGGCCGGGCGCAGACGCCAGCGAGTACGCGCCCAGGAAGCCTAGCGTGCTTGCTCGTAACCCCATGCGGTCCCATCGACCAGCGCCTGCGGCAGTTGCGCCGAATCGCCGGCGACCCGAGCAGCTGGTCACAACTGTGTTCCCCGGCCCCGGCCCCGGCCACAGCCAAAGGCGCCGGAAGGACCGCCGCACTCGCGGTCGTGCAGGTGGCGCGCGGCCTATTGAACGGCGTAGCGCGCTTTCAAGGCCGTTTCGACGCTGGCACGTTCGTCGCTGCTGAGGGCGCGGTCGTAGATGAGCGCTTCTGCCATGAATGCCGAGGGGCCCGAGCCGACGAGGGTGAAGTTGGCTCCCGCGAAGTCTTCGATGTTGCCGTTGCCCAAGCCGCCGGAGGTGCGCGTGAGGGTCTGGATGGCGCCGTTGACGCGATAGTCGAGCGCGCTCAGCACCGGCCCGCCAGCAACCATCGTGCTCACGGTGAGCACATGCACCCGCGCGGTGGTGCTCGTGGCCAGCGCGGTGTCGTAGGCGTTGTTGGTCAGGTAAGCGCCCTCGCGACTTCCAGCTGTCTGGAAAGTGTTGGCGTCCAGGTTGAGGTAGGTGCCAGACGTGCCGGATTGGCCCTGCATCACCGCGGCAAAGCGGCCCGTCGTGCTCACCAGTTGGACGACCGCGATGAAGGTGCGCGCGGAGGTCGGGGGAATGCCGAGCACGCCGCCCACCGACAAGAGGCGGCCGCTGGCGTCGAAATGGATGGCCGGTTGCGCGCCGAGCGTTGCCGCTCCCCACAGCGGGCGTGCCTGACCGGTAGCGAGGAAAAGGTGGCGCTGCCCGCTTTGATCCGCCCAGGCGCACACGCGCTGTGCGTCGGTCGCGTAGACGCCGCGGTCGCCGCGCAGCCAAAGCACGAGCCCGTCCGCCGGGAGACCCGCCGCCCCGGGTGAAAGCCGAGGCAGAGCTGGCGGTGGATTGCAGCCAACGCCCACGTCGACGATCGGATCGATGACGCCAGGCTCGCCGCCAGCGCCGCCGTCGCCGCCCGCACCCGCCAGCCCAGGTGCCCCTCCCGCGTCGGCGCCGCTCGCGCCTCCCTGTGGGCTTGCTGCAACGCCGTCCCCCCCCGCCCCGGCGCTGCTCGCGCCCGCCGCATCGCCGAAGTCGCTGCCACCGGAAGAGTTGCCGGAAAGTGCAGCACCCTGGCCACCGGCCTCGCCGGCGCCCCCGTTGCCCGCGCTGCCTCGCGCAGCGGACTTCTCCTCGTCGCCGCCGCAACTGGTAACCGCCAGCAGCGTAACCGAGGGAACGAGGAGCAGCAGACGCAACAGGTGGGCGTTCATTCTTGCTCTCAGGCGCTCGCAGCGGCGCGCGCCGCTTCTGCC
>JANNWK010000359.1:0-9401 GCA_031408355.1 Myxococcales bacterium | reverse complement strand
CATTTCGATGCGCTCGAAACGCACCAGCGGGCCACGTTCGACGGGCACAATAACGTCAACCTCGTTGGTGGTCGCGTCCAGTTGTGTCTGGGGGTTGGCGTCCACGTTGGCGTAGCCATGGTCCCGGTAAAGCGTACGGATCGCCTGCAGGTCCTCGAGCAGCGCGGCGCGGTTGAAGAAATCGCCGGTCTTCGCGCGTACCATCATGCGCAGGTTGCGCCGGCCGCCAATTGGGTCGACCTCCTTGCCGCCGTCCCCGCGCTCATACACGCGCAGCTGTCTTATCTTGTAGCGAGGGCCCTCCGCGATGCTAATCGCGATCTCGATGCCGCTGCGGTCCGGCGTGAGCATGACTCGCGGCGTGCTGATCGATACCGCCAGGTAACCGCGGTCGTAATAGAGCGCGCTGATCACGGCGACGTCTCGCTCGAAAGCGTCCTGACGGAACGGGCCCCCTGAGCCAAAGCCCATCAGCCCCGGGTTGCCGGTGAACATGATGCTCCGCAGCTCCTCCGTCGACATGCTTTCGTTGCCGATGAAGGTGACTCGCTTGACGCTGACTTGGCCTTGCTCGCGGATCTTGAACTTGACCTCGACCTCGTTGTTCTTCTGCGGGACGGTCTCGCTCTCGACCTCCGCCAGGAAGTAGCCTTTCTCGGCGTATAGATCGCGGATTTTCTGGATGCTGCGACGGATGGCCGGCGGGCTGAGGATGGTGTTGGCCTTGAGCTCAACGCCCTCGGTCAGGTCGTCCTTGTCGATCTCCGAGTTGCCATCAAACGTGACGGCGCTCACGCTGGGTCGCTCGCGCACGACCAAGCGAAGCACTACGCCTTCTGCGAGGCGCTCGAGATCTACCTCAATGTCGTCGAAGAACCCGGACCCATACAACTCGCGTACGTCCTGAGTCAGGACCTCGGGCGAGAACTCCTGCCCGGTTCGTGCTCGCAAGTAGGCCAGCACGTCCTCTGGCGTGATGCGACGGTTGCCGGCCACGACGATACGCAAGATCGGCAGGCCGCGAGCCAACTCGGCCTCACTCTGGGGCAACGGCGCGGCGGCGGGACCTCCCGGATCGATCGCCGGCTCCGTCTGCGCCGTGGCAGCGGTCGGGAGCAGGAACGCGACCAGGACGGCAAAGAGAACGAAAAGCTGACGCACGGATATCGAGGTTTCTCGGTGGGAAAACAGCAAACTGGGGCCTCGCGTTAACCCAGACCCGGTCGCCCCTCAAGCAAGTGAAGGCAAGAGCTGGGAATCGCTAAAAATCGTGGGAAATTCTAGGGTTGGTGGCGAGCCTGCACTTCCAGCACGGAGCGCTTCGGGGGCGAAGTGAACAGGTGCCAAGCGGCCCGTTGGCCAACCCTGCGGTCAGCCCCGGATGATCTCAGACGTCCAGCTCCAAGGCTTCGTCGGCGCGGTCCATGATGAAGTGGAAGCGAGCTGAGGCGTCCTTGCCCATCAGTTCGCCCATGATGCGGTCGGTCTCGAGCGCATCGGCGATGCCCACCTTCAGCATGCGTCGGGTTTTGGGGTTGAGGGTCGTGTCCCACAATACCTTGGGCATCATCTCTCCTAGGCCCTTGAAGCGCGTGATGTCGGCCTTGCCGTTGCCCTTCAGCTTGTCGCGAAGGAGCTTGTCACGGCTCGCGTCGTCGCCCGCCCAGAACGTCTCCTTGCCGATATCCACGCGATAAAGCGGAGGAACCGCCACATAGACGTGTCCCTGCTTGAGCAGCTCCGGCAGGTGTCGATAGAGAAAGGTGAGCAGCAGGGTGGTGATGTGGTGACCGTCCGAATCCGCGTCGGCTAGCAGGACCACGCGGTGGTAGCGCAGGCGCGACAGGTCGAAGCTTGAACCGATGCCGCAACCCAGCGCGGTGATGAGGTCGCCCAGTTCCTTGTTCTCCAGCACCTTGCTCAGGGCGAGGCCTTCCGTATTCAGCACCTTGCCGCGAAGCGGCAAAATCGCCTGGGTGTTGCGGTCCCGGCCTTGCTTGGCCGAGCCACCCGCGGAGTCGCCCTCCACGATGAAAAGCTCGGTGCTTTCGCGGTTGTTCGAGAGGCAATCCGAGAGCTTGCCAGGCAGGGTGAGCCGGCCGCTCGTGGCTGTTTTGCGCGACACCTGCGCTGAGGCGGCGCGCGATGCCTCGCGTGCGCGCCCGGACAGAATGATCCGCGCGACGATCTGCTCGGCGACGCTGCGATTCGAGTTAAGCCACTGCTCGAGCACGGGACGGACGGCGGCGTCGACCGTCGATTGTAGCTCAGGGTTGTTCAGTCGGTCCTTGGTCTGACCCTGGAACTGCGGCTCACTGACGAACACGCTGAGCACGCCCAGCATGCCCTCGCGGATATCCTCGGCCGTAATGTTCAGCCCGCGCGGCGCAAGGTTGTGCGTTTCGATGTAGTTGCGCACCGCCTTGCCAACGCCCGCGCGGAGCCCATTCTCGTGGGTACCTCCGGAGCCCGTCGGGATGCCGTTGACGAAGCTGCGCAAGGACTCGTCGGTGGCCTCCGTCCAGAGAAACGCCGCCTCGATGCGCGTTTCGCCGTCCCGGCTGATCACGAAGGGCGCATCGTGCACCGAATTCTTCTGGGCCTTGCCGGCCAGTTGGCGCACGTAGTCGACGATGCCCTCGGCGTGAGTGAACTCGTGCTTCGCGCAGCCGTGTTCGTCGTGAAACCGGACCTTGAGGCCGCGGTGTAGAAAGCTAGCGATCTCCAGGCGTTCGCGAATCGTTTCGGCCGAGAACTCAATCTTGGGAAAGATCGTGGGGTCGGGGCGAAAATAGACGGTGGTGCCGCTGCCGCGAGCCGGGCCCAGCTTCTGTAGCTTGCCTGCGGGCTTGCCCGCTCGAAACTCCATTTGCCATTCGGCACCGTCGCGCTTGACGGTCGCGACAAGCTTGGCGGAGAGCGCGTTGGCGACCGAGGCGCCGACACCGTGGAGTCCTCCGGAGGTCTTGTAGTTGCCCGCTTCGAACTTGCCGCCGGCGTGAAGCGTGCAGAAGATGATCTCGAGCGCGGACTTCTTGTGCTTCGGGTGGATGTCGACCGGGATGCCACGGCCATTGTCGCTGACGGTCACACTTTGACCGTCCTTGTGCAGCGTCACCTGGATTTCGGTGGCGTCGCCGTTCATGGCCTCGTCCACCGAGTTGTCGACGAGCTCCCAGACGAGGTGGTGTAGGCCCGCGCTGCCGACGCCGCCGATGTACATGCCCGGACGCTTGCGCACCGGGTCGAGCCCCTCGAGGACCGTGATATCTTCGGCTGTATAGGTTTTTGCCATGGCGTGTCAGGGTCAGGGCGTAAGGGGAGGCGGAACTTCGGGCGGCGTGGGTACGACCCGCACCAAGCTGCCGCGCTTCATGACTTCGCGGCCTCTGCCGCCGCGCGAGCTGAGCTCGTACTTTGCGGTGTTGATCCGCTGTTCCCCGCCCATCGAGCCCTCCACGATCAGGGTGTCGCGATCATCCCGAGCGATCACCAGGCCGAGCAGTTGGTCGTCGTCGTCCAGCTTGATCAGCACCACGCCCTTGCCGGCGCCCGACAGGTAGCTGACTTCCTCCACCGCTGCGAGCAAGGCTCGTCGCTGGCGCGTTGCGCAGATGATGGTCTCCTTGCCGCTCACCTTGCCTACGCCGATGACCTCGACGCCCTCGGCTGGTTTGGCGAAACGCCGCCCGGTGCGGGTACTTGGCTCTGCGAACGGGGCGAGCCCGAAGCTGAGCGCGTAGCCGTCTGACGTCGCGGCCGCAGCGTAGGTCTTGGGACGCTTGCCCTCACGCTCGGCGATGCTCGGCACGACCCGTGGGTCGAGTGAGAGAGCCGCGATGATGCGCTCGCCGTCTTTCAGTTTGAAGAACTTCTGCACCGGCTCCCCGTAGCCAGTTGTGGCGGGGATATCGATGATGCGCGAGGTGTAGGCGCTGCCAAAGTTGGAGAAGAACACGATGCTGGCGCGCGTCGAGCCCACCTCACAGGCCAGCACTGTATCGCCCTCGCGGAGCCGCGTGGCAGACAGATCCTTCACCTCCTTCTGGCGCTTGAGCCAGCCGTCGCTCGTAACGAGCACGTACGCGTCCTCCGCGACAATCAGCTCTTCTGCGCTGAATTCTGGCTCGTGGGAAAGCTCACTGATCTGCGTGCGTCGCTTGCCGTCCTTGCCGAAGCGACCGAGCAGCTCCGTGAGCTCCTGCTTGACGATGCCCCAGCGCCCCTTTGATTCTTCCTCGTCCAGCAGGCCACGGATGTCCTTGCTGCGTCGGTGCTTGTCCTTGAGCTCCTTCTGAATCACCAGGATCTCGAGGCGCGCCAGGCGGTACAGCTTGAGCTCAAGAATGGCGTCGGTCTGTTCCTCATCCAGCTTAAACTTCGCCATGATCGTTCGGGCGGCGTCGGCCTTGCCCTCAGAGGCGCGAATGAGCTTGATGATCTGGTCGAGCGCGTCGAACACTTTCTCGAAACCCTCGAGAATGTGAATGCGTTTAGCGAGTGCCCCAAGCTCGTGAGCGAGTCGGCGAGTCACGACTTCGAGCCGAAAATGCAGGAAGTGCCAGAGCATCTGCGACAGGTCGATGCGCTCGGGTCGCCCCACCTCGGGGTTCTCGGTGGGAACCAGGCAGGTGAGGTTGACCGAGAAATTGATCTGCAGTGGTGTGTGCTTGAACAGGTACGCCAGAACCTTCTGGGGCTCGGCCTCCTTCTTCAGTTCAAGCTCAATGCAGACCTCGTCCGTGGATAGATCCTTCACGTCGAGCAAAAGCGGCATCTTGCGAGAGATGGCGACGTCCGCGATGCGCTCGACTAGGTCGGCCTTGTTCACGGTGTAGGGGACGCTCGTGATCTGCACGATTTGTCCGGACTTGGTGGCGGCGCCGAGCTTCCAGGTGCCGCGCAGCTTGAGCGTGCCCTGGCCTGTTTCGTAGACCTGCTTCAACTCCTCGCTTGAGGAGACGAGCTGTCCGCCCGTGGGGAAGTCGGGACCCTTGATGGTGCGGCACAGCTCGCGAGCCGACAGCTGCTTGCCTTCGAGGAGCGCGTCCAGCAGGCGCAGCGCGGCGTTCACCACCTCCTCCGGGTTATGGGGCGGAATGTTGGTGGCCATGCCGACGGCGATGCCGGTGGCGCCGTTGATGAGTAGGTTCGGCAGCGCCGCCGGCAGCACGACGGGCTCGAATTTCGTTCCGTCGTAGCTGGGTCGGAAATGAACCGTGTCTTCGTCGATTTCCTGGAGCAGTTCGCCGGCCAGGGGCGCGAGGCGGCACTCTGTGTAGCGCATGGCGGCGGCCGAATCACCATCCAGCGAGCCAAAATTGCCTGAGCCGTCCACGAGCAGCGTGCGCAGGCTGAATGGCTGGGCCATCCGCACCAGCGCGTCGTAGATCGATGCGTCGCCGTGTGGGTGGTAGCTACCCATCACGTCACCGACGACCTTGGCGCACTTGCGGTGTTTGGTGTCGGCGCGCAGACCTTGCTGCCACATGGTGTAGAGAATGCGTCTCTGAACTGGCTTCAGGCCGTCACGAACGTCCGGCAGCGCCCGGCTGGTGATGACGGAAAGCGCGTAGTTAAGGTAGCGGGCTTGCGCCACCTCGTGGAGGGCAGCGGGTTCCTCGCCGCGTGTGTCAACCCCGTCCGTTTCGCCGTCACCCTGCTTGCCGCCGCGCTTCGGACGCTCGCCACCGGTACTTTTCTTACTGCGTTTCTGGGCCAACTCTGGAGGTCTCCGTCGCTCGGGGTCGTCCTGCGACCGCGTTTCGCTAGCGTCGTTCGGCGTCTGAAGTCAACCAGGACTTCTCCCGGCGGTCCGTGGGGCCGGACTGCCAGGCCTGTCTCGGCCGCGCCGACGGGGCGAACCCTAGCCGCCGTCGCTGCTGCGGTAGTCGCTGATATCGATGCCGTAGCGCTTCATCCAGCGATGGATCTGCATCCGGGCCTTGCCAAGCTCGCGGCCGACCGCCGCGACGTTGCCCTGATGGCGCGCTAGCAACTCCGAAAGCGCCTGCGGGTCGGGCACTTCGTGGACGTCGTCCTCGCGCGGTGGGCTCGGATCTCCACCCGCCCGCCCGTACTCGGCCATGGCCTCTTGCACCGCCTCGGGCAGGACCTCCGGCTCAAGCGTCGAGCCGTCGCTCAGCGCGAGGGCGCGTTTGATACAGGCCTCGAGCTCACGGACATTGTATGGGAAATCATAGTGGAGCAGCCCGCTCATGAAGGCGAAGGATGGCGCTTTGGTCTGTCCGCCGTGTCGCGCCAAAAATAGTCGAGTCAAAAGGAAGATGTCCTCCTTGCGCTCGTGAAGCGGCGGCAGAGCAATCCCGTACTCGTTCAAGCGAGCGAACAGATCTTCCCGGAACTTGCCCTCCCGCTGCAGGCGATCAAGATCTCGATGAGTCGCTGCGACGACGCGCACGTCCACCGGTTCGGGCGTGGTCGCCCCCAGGGGTAAAAGCTCGCGGGCCTGCAGCACGCGCAATAGCTTTGCCTGCGCTTCTAGGGGCATATCGCCGATCTCGTCGAGGAGCAGCGTCCCACCGTCGGCGTGCCGAATCAGCCCGGGCTTGTCACGGTCCGCCCCGGAAAAGGCCCCGCGTTTGTAGCCGAAGAGTTCGCTTTCGATGAGATTCGGGGGGAGGGCCGTGCAGTTGACGGCGGCGAGCCGACCGCGACGCCCGCTCAGCCGATGCAGTTCAGTGGCGACCACTTCCTTGCCGGTCCCGCTCGGTCCGCGGACAATCACGCTGAGCGGCGTAGCTGCGATGCGCTCAAGCTCCGCGACAATGACGTCCATTTGATAGCCGCCTGCTAGCGCGCTGGGTTCCTGGGCTTTACGCTGTTGGCTCGGCAGCACCAGACCGTCGAGGCGGTATTGGGCGTAGTGTTCTGCGCCTTCGTCGACGAACTTGAAGATTGCGTCGCCGATGCGGACCTCGTCGAGCGGCTCTAGCTTGTGGCTCTGGATCTTGTGTCCGTTGACGATTACTCCGTTGCGGCTGCCAAGGTCCCGAACGGCGAAGCTTCGCCCTTCACGGGTGATTTCGGCGTGAACCCGGGAGACGGCCGGAGCCTTGAGCACGAAGTCCACGGCTACAGCGTCACGGCCGAACACATGTCGCTCTCCCGTCAGCAAATAGGCGGCCGGCAGCACGCCGAAGGATTCGGCGTACAGCAGGACGAGCCCTGCTTGACGCGGAGCCTCCGGCTTCAGCGCGCTGCCGCGAAATTCCTGCATTGCGCCGGTCGGGGCTTCCACGGCCACCAGCATAGCCGACGGGCAGCGCGATGGGCTATGTAGAGCGACCATGGCCAAGGCCCAGCTTAGCGTCGCCGCCGTCCAGCTGAATAGCCAGGCGGACGTGCCCGAGAATCTCGAGCGCGCGCGCTCTCTGGTTCGGCTCGCCGCCAGTCGCGGCGCCGAGCTGGTAGTGCTGCCAGAAAACTTCGCCTTCTTTGGCGCCGACACCGACAAGCGCAGCTTGGCCGAAGGGCTGGCAGACAACGCGTCGAGCATCGTTCACGCGCTTGCCGACATGGCCCGAGAGAGCTCTGTCTTTCTGGTCGGTGGGGGCTTCCCCGAACGGAGCCCGGACGCGCAGCGGCCCCACAATACCTTGCTCGTGGTCGGGCCGGACGGTTCGCAGCTCGCGGCCTATCGCAAGATGCATCTGTTTGATGTCGAGCTGGGTCAAGCCGGCAGCTACTCGGAGTCGGCGGCAACGACACCCGGCAGCTCGGCGGTGGTGGTCGATGTCGCCGGCTTCAGACTGGGTCTGTCAATTTGCTACGACCTGCGTTTCCCTGAGCTCTACCGCTCGCTCTCCGAGCAAGGCGCGGAGGTCCTACTGGTGCCGGCCGCCTTCACGCTGCACACGGGCAAGGATCACTGGCAGGTGTTGTTGCGATCGCGCGCGATCGAGGCGCAGGCCTTCGTCGTAGCCGCCGCCCAACATGGCGCTCACCCTGGCGGGAGACAGACGTACGGCCATTCCATGGTCGTCGATCCGTGGGGTACCGTCATCGCCCAGGCCTCGGACGGCACGGGACTCGCCTTGGCCCTGCTTGAGCGTTCCCAGCTTGAATCGATCAGGCGCGCGCTGCCCAGCCTAGAGCACCGTCGCCTGCATCAACCCCTGCGCTAGCTGCTACAGGTGACGTCGGGCTATTTCGGTCCACGTGCCGGATGGCTCAAGCGAGATGTAGCTCTTCCAAAAGGGTCGGGCCTTGTTGGTTTCGCCGACCTGCTCGTAGGCCATGGCTAGGTTGAAGTAGGCGTCTGAGAATTTCGGGTCGGCTTCAATGGCACCCTGGAAGAGCGCGATGCTGGCTTCCGGCTCGCCGCGCTCGAGCATGACGTAGCCAAGGTTGTACTGGGCTTCCGGCTGGCGTGAGTCGATTGAGAGAGCGCGCTTGTAGAGCGTCTCGGCTCCCCCGGCGTCGTGGCGCCGGAACCTGATATTACCGAGGTTCGTGTAGGCGATGGCCAGCCAGGGATCGAGTGAAATGGCCTCGGTATACAGGCGCTCAGCCTCGTCCATCGAGGTGGGGTCTTCATCGAGCTGACTCGCGCGCAGGTAGAGCTCGTACGCCGTGCGGGCGCGCTCCTTGCCAGCGGAGGGGCGCAGCACTCGAACCACGTCGTCACGCAGGGATTTGACCTCGAAGTCCAGCACCATTTGGCCGGTAAGTGGTTCGAAGGCACCGTCTTGGGAGTGCACCACGACACGCTGCCCGTCGGAAACGATCCGCAACTCCTGGAGCGGGCGCGTGACTCGGGGCAACGTGCGCTTGAGCGCGCTTATGGCGCGCGTCACATCGCGCAGTCTCACTCGTTGGGCAAGCAGGGTCTGGGCGGTGCGGAGCGCGATCAAATCTGAAAAGGTGTAGGCGCGTCGGCCGCGGCGTCGGCCGGTGGGAGAGACCACGCCGGCGCGGTCCAGGGTACGCAGGCGAGCGGGCGTGAGTTCGAGCAACCGAGCGATCTCGGTGCCGCTGAACAGGTCCGTAAGTGGCTCGCGCCCGTTCTGCGGCTCCGGGGTCGCTCCCTCGGCGCGCGCCTCTCGACGCGGCACCCGGCCACCGCCGGGGCCGAACACGACGTGAATGACCTTGTCTTCGCGCCGCTTCTTGCGATTCATCGCGCTGTCAGAAACCCGCCTCGCCAAAACTAAATTCTCACTTCGGGCTTGAGGAAATCAAAGTCGAACATTTTTCCGCGCGGCCGCTCCTGTCAAGCTTGGCGATTCTCCCCCTCGATCTGCGCCGACGATCGTTCGCGGGCGCGCGTCGGGTCGGCGACCGACGTGCTCAGAAAATGATGCTTGACTCAGCTTGCGCGCTGCAGGTGCGTCTAGCGGAACCAACCCTCACGGGGTCCGCGCTCGGAGCCGCGGGCG
>JANNWK010000358.1:0-6841 GCA_031408355.1 Myxococcales bacterium | reverse complement strand
GTGAAGCCGAAAGAAGGCCTCGAGCTGAATCCCGTCAAGTCCTACTCCGAGCTGGTCAACGTCGCATCGTCGCAGTGTGGCGGGGGTCGCAAGCTGGTTGTCCCGGGTAGCCCGTCCACCAGCTACTTGATGCAGAAGCTGCTCAACGTCGACGTATGTATCGGCTCGCAGATGCCCAAGGCAGGCCAGTCATTGCCCGCCGCCGATCTCGAGGCGATCACCGGCTGGATCTGCGCCGGGGCACCCAACAACTGAAGCGGGCGCCGCATTGGCGCGCGATCTACAGATTGCCCAGCGCGCGCAGCTTGGTCTCGTAGGCGCCCGTGGCTTCGGCGTTGCCCTGGGTGCGGTTGTAGTGAACGAGCGCCTCGAGGACGTCGCGGTTGTTGGGGAAGCGCTCCTGCAACGTCTCGAGCAGCCGCATGGCTTGAGCGGTCTGCTTCGCGTCGAACAGGGCTACCGCGTACACGTAGCCGAAACGCGCGTCGGTTGGGCGAGCCTGCCAGGCGGCTTTGAGCCGCTTCAGTCCCAGCTCAGGCTTCTTCTGGCGAATCAGGGCCAGCCCGAGCGCGTGGTGGAGTGGGGTCGGGTCAGCCGCGCGAGTGAGCCCGCGGCTGAGCAGCTCCACGGCGGCCTCGTCCTTGGTCTGCCCGCGGTAGAGATCGGCTAGGTTGGCGTAGGCGATGGTGCACGAAGCGTCCATCGTCAGGGCGCGGTTGAAGAGTCGCTCGGCTTCGGTCAAGTTGCCCTCCAGCTGCGCCAGACGAGCTAGATCCACCACCCCCTCGGCGCGGTCGGCGTTGTAGGCGCGACTTTCGCGGTACTCCTTGGTGGCGGTCGCCAGATCTTGGCGCTGCTCGGGCGATAGCCGTTGCTGGGGCATGCCGAGCAGCGCGGCCACCGCCTCAATCCGAACCGTGCGCACCGAGTCCTTGAGCAAGCCAAGCGCCAGCGGGAGGCCCTGCTCGGGGGGCAGGTTGCTGGAAAGCTCGGCAACGGTCCGGCGCAGCAGGGGATCCGGATGCTGGGACAGGCCTTGCAAGGTGCTGGTCAACTTGCGACCAGGAAAGCGTGCCAGCTCCTGCAGGGCTGTTGCGCGCACGATGCCGGCGGCGGATTTGTCCTGAATGAGGCGCAGCAGGGGTTCGACCGCTTCCAGCCGGTTATTGCGGGCCTGCGCAAGGGTGGACGCGAATTCGGCGGGCCGCTTGGGTCCGCGGTGTTGGGCTATCTGCTGAGTCGCCCAAGCGTTGCCCTTTTCGCGGTGGCACTGTTCGCAGGCATTGGGCACGCCCAGCGACTGACTGAGATCCGGTCGCGGCACGCCGAAGCGGTGATCGTGCCGCGCATCCACGCCCATGTAGACGCGCGTTGGCATGTGGCACGACGTGCACTTGACCGAATCGGCTGGGTGGAAGTGATGCTCCGGCCGGTCGAAGTTCTGATGGCACTGCCCGCAAAGTGCGTTGCCTTCCCGCTTGAGCCGCGTGCTGTGCGGATCGTGGCAGTCACTGCAGGTCACGCCCGCCGCATACATCTTGCTCTGCAAGAACGAGCCATGAATGTAGACCTCGTCCAGCATCTGGCCATCGGCAAAATAGAGTGACGGCTCCAGCAGTGAGAGCCGGTAGCGGTCATGGTAGTTGGCTCTTGAGCCTCCGAAGTCGGCACGACGTGAATGGCAGGGGGCGCAGGCAAGCGGCTCCGTTGCTGGCCCGGACTTGTGCTTGAGCTCGGCGATGTTGCGGCCCTCGGCGAACACCCAGGTGCGGTCTTTGGCGGGACCGAGCGGAGGGTCGAAGCCCTTGTCGCCGTCAAACGTCCCAGCCTTGGCCATGCTCAGGTGGCGGGAGGCGGGGCCGTGGCAGGACTCGCAGCTGACGTCGAGCTCCTCGAACTGGGTCGCGAAGGTTTGCGTTTTTTCGTCGTAGTTTTTCTTGAGCGCTGTCGAGTGACAGTCCGCGCACATGTAGTTCCAGTTCTGGTTGACTCCCGTCCAATGCATCGGATCGCCAGCGCGCAGCGTTTCGTCGGGGTAAAGGTGAAACCAGCGCTGGCCGCCTTCAGGCTTGGTTCGGCTGTCCCAGACGAAGGGCAGGGCCTGCAGTCGCCCGCCTTCGGTCTCCACCAAGTATTGCTGCAGGGGCGTGAAGCCGAATACGTACTTTATCGGATAGTCCCGGGCTTGGTTGTCCGGTCCGCCCGTCCGCACCACGAAGCGCGCTCCGTCTTTCCTGAATGAGGCGTCGGCGCGCGCGTTCTGAAAGCGGGCGTCGTCAAAGTTGCCCAGTACGGATTCGTCCGACACTTCCTGGATGGCCAGATCGTGATGCGAACCCTGAAACGCCGCGTGCTCCGCGGCGTGGCACCCGACGCAGGTTTGTCTGCCGACATAGCTTGCCTGACTGGCAGGAGCGACCGCCGCCGGCGCGGACGAGGCGGGCGCGGCTGGAGGTTCTGGGCTCTTCTTGTCGCAGGCGAGCGCGAGAACAGCCGGGACGCAGAGCGACAGCCACAGCGACAGCGACAGCGACAGCGACAGCCAGCGGGCATGAGAGGAGCGACTCATCGCGCCCGAGCCTAGCCGAGGTGCAGCTCCAGCGGAAACCCCGCTAGGCGCCGCCGTGCTACGGTTCGATTCCTTGGTTTTCACGGAAGCCGACTGCTCGGACCCGGCAGCTACTGACGAATGTCCTACCGAAGCCACGGACGTGCCCAGTGCCTGGCGGCCGCGCTCGGGGCCGCAGCCAGTTGTGCGTTGAGCCCTCTGGCGCACGCGCAACAGCCTCCCAACTTGATCGTGATCGTTGTGGACGATCTCGGCCGCGGGGACATCGGCCCCTACGGCGCCACAAAGGTGCAGACGCCGAGTGTTGATCGGCTGGCCAGCGAAGGGCTGGTGTTCACGGACGGGTACTCGCCGGCCGCCACCTGCACGCCCACGCGTTACTCGCTGTTGACGGGTGAATACGCTTGGCGCAGCGCCGCCGGCAGCTCGATCTTAGACGGCGAGGCCGGTCTGACCATCGACCACACCCGGCCCACGCTCCCATCCGTTCTGCAAGACGCCGGTTACGCGACGGCGTTCGTCGGTAAATGGCACCTGGGCCTTGGCACCACGCCCACCAACTACAACGGTGTGATCAGCCCCGGCTATCCTGAAATAGGCTTCGACTACGCGTTCGCCATGCCCGCCACCGGCGACCGTGTGCCCACCGTATTCGTGGAGAACAGCAGCGTCGCCGGGCTCGACCCGAACGATCCCATTGCTGTCTCGTTCACCGACTCCAGCGTCAGCGATACGCCGCTTGGCAGTGAGCCGCACGTGTTCAACAACCTGCTCTAGGTCAAGCCCAACTCGCTACAGGATCACCACGCGGGCTCGGTGATCAACGGCATCAGCCGCATCGGCTACATGAGCGGAGGCGACGCTGCCCGCTGGGTTGACGAAGACATCGCGGATACTCTGGTGGGGCGCGCCGTCGGTTTCATTGAGGCCAACCAGGACAAGCCGTTCTTCCTGTATTACGCGACGCAAGACATCCACGTGCCGCGCATCCCGCATGCGCGGTTTCAGGGCACCACCGCCTGCGGCATTCGCTGCGACGCGATAGCGGAGATGGACTTTCAGGTCGGAGTGCTGCTCGACAAGCTCGACGAGCTTCAGCTGTCGCGGAACACGCTGGTCGTCTTTTCGAGCGACAACGGCCCCGTGCTCGATGACGGCTACCAGGACGGCGCTGTCCAGGACTTGAACGGCCACAACCCGGCTGGCACGCTGCGGGGCGGAAAATATTCGATATTCGAGGGCGGCACGCGCGTGCCGTTCATTACTCGCTGGCCCGGCGTGATTGCGCCCGGCAGCTCGAGCGCGCTCGTTTCGCTCATCGACATGCTGGCTTCGGGTGCGGCGCTGTCCGGGAAGGGACGCCCGGCGGCCGCGGGCCCCGACAGCTTCAACGTGCTGGAAGCGCTGCTTGGCCTCACTCCCGCCTCGACGCGCGACCACCTGGTGACAAGCACCAATGGCACGACCCAACAAGCCATCCGTGTGGGCGACTGGAAGTTCATTCCAGGCAACCCGCCGCGCCTCTTCGATCTGAGCCAGGACATTCACGAGGACACGAACGTCGCCGCGGCCAACCCTGACAAGGTGAAGGAGCTTTCGGACCTGCTGGCGCAGATCAAAGCCGACGGATCAAGCCGACCCGAGAACGACGGCTTCGTATTCGAGCCGCTCCCTCCGGCAGGCGGTGGCGCGGGTGGTGGAGCTGCGGGCGTGGGCGGCGTGGGCACGGCGGGCAGCGCGAATGGCGCGGGCGGACCTCCGTCGGCGGCTGGAACTGCGGGCAGTGGGGGCAACTCTGGCAACGCCAGCGGGGGCAGCACGGCGGGTCCGGGTGCCGCCGCTCCTAGGGCGAGCGGTGACGCTGCGGGCTGCGGCTGCGCCGTGCCGGGTGGCTCGCAATCAGCGCCGCTGATTCTGCAAAACCTCGGACTGCTGCTCGGTCTCACGCTCTTCGGGCGTGTAGCGAACCGGCGCCGTTACCTCGCGTAGCGTCGTGTTACCAAAGGCCCCAAACGCGCCGCCTAGAAGATGACGCCCGCTTCCAGGATGACGTTGGCGAAGGGCGAGCATTCGCCGGTGCGGACCACGGCCTTGGCGCTGTGGGTCATTTGCTTGAAAGCCTCGTGGGAAAGCTGACGGACAGGCGCGTCGCCCAGTGCTTTGAGCAGGGGAGCGAAGACGGCGGGGTTGGTGCCCGGCAGCTCCTCCGCGCAGAAGGCCCGCTCGATGCGAAGCTCCAGTAGGATCGCCTCCAGAACCGTAAGAAACGACGGTATTCCGGGGACCAGGGCCAGATCGATGCGCCGAACCTGAGGCGGGATGGGCAGCCCGGCGTCGCAGATCACGATGCGATCGGTGTGGCCCAGCAGGCTGATGACGTGCGAAATTTCGCTGTTGAGTAGGCCGAGTTTCTTCATGGCGCTGCCGATTCAACAGCAAGAAGTGTTCCGTCCGGCACTGGCCTAGAAGAGCGGTTCCAGCGCGTCGGGGAATTGGGCCTCGAGCACCTCGCCGTAGTCGAACACGCCGCTCCACACGGCGCACCGTGCAGGCTCCTGGGCGGGATCGCAGGTGCGGTGGAGTTCTTGAGCGACGGCGAGCGGCACCCGCGTTTCTGGCTGGGGCTCTACTGCTTCGGAGACGAACGCGTTCTTTCCGTACTCTGGCGCGGCTCGCTCATAGCCGTGACACGTCCCACACTTCGTGCCCCCCGCTTCCAAGATCCTATCGAAAGCGTCGCCAGGCTGCAGCGGGCCAGCGATCGGGAACTTTAGCTCCGCCTTGAGCGAGTCGCGCTCGGCAACCAGCTGCCCAATCTCCAAGAGCGCGCTGGCTTTTCCCTCGGGAAGCACGGTGACAATCAAAGCGCCCAGGAACACGAAGATGCGCGGGCTGCGCGGGTCTTCGGTGCGCTGCGCGCTGAGCGCACTATCGCTGACGCTGACGTGAAGCGGCCGCGGTAGGCTGGCGAGCAAGCAGGGGATCGTTGCGGGTTTGGGTAGCTCGTTCACGAACGAAATCAGCGTAGCCACGGTCTCCGGAGCCGCGGCCCCAGGGCTGGCTAGCGCACAAGCCTTGGCGTCCGCGAACGGATCAGGTTGCGGCACCGCCTGCGCTCCGCCGGCAGCCGCACCGGCGACGTTCGGCAGCGGTGCCTCTGTCTCCTGGGACGCGGCCGGCTCGCTACAGGCCAGCAAGAGCACCTGCGTGAGCCCCAGGAGGGCCCAGCGGGTACCGTTCGCAGTTGCCGTGAGGCACGCGCGCGCCGCGACTACCATTGCAGCGAGCATGACCAGCGGCGCCGGACCGGACAAGGAAAGACTGCGGGTTCCGTCGCCGAGCACGTGCTCAAGCGCGGCTCCGATCTGCCCTCCAATTTGAGCGAAACCGGCCGCGGCGCGGGTTTCTCCGGGGCTGAAGCAAAGCTAGGCTTGGTTGCATTGCGTGACGCACGCTTCTGCGAGTGCTCCCATGATGACCCCAACCCTCTCGCTGATTGTGCTGGTCTCCCTGGCTACGGCCAGCGTGGGCTGCGAACCTGCGGCCGCAACTCCCGACGGCGATCCTTCCGGCGCAGCCGGCCTGGGCAACAACGCAGGTTCCTCGGGGGCCATGGGCACGGGCGGAGGCGCAAGCGGCATGCCGGGCGGCGGCACGGGGCCCGGAGCTGAGGCGGGCACGGGCGGCGCCGCGGGTTCGGCCGGAGTGGCGACGGGCGGCGGGGGAGCTGGCGGAGCCGGCGGGGCGGGTTCCGGCGGGCTACTGCCGCTGGCTGAATGTAGCGGCACCCCATCGCTCGATCGTCTCACGACCTGGACCGCCAGTCCCACGGAGGGCGTCAACGTTCCCAGCGGTGACCTGCTGGTGAAGGAGGGCGACGACTACGTCGCCAAAGTGCAGTTCGTCGGCACGGACTGGCACGTCGTGCCGGTGCTCATCGCCAACGCGTTTGGCGCCACCGCAGATTTGTCGGCGTCGACTGGGATCACGTTCACGTACAGCGCCAGCTCCGCCCTGCATGTGCAGCTGCGCAGCGAGTCGCATTGGAACGGTGGCGACCAATACGCTGCAGATCTGCCCGCGACCGCCGGCCGAACAGAGACGCTGTTCATTGCGTTCGACCCTGCCCGCTGGAAGAGCCTGTTCGGCCCGCCCGCGCTGTCCTTGAGCGACACTCTGAAGGAGGGGATGGGTCTCGTTTTCGTGGGAAATACGGAGAACACCGTCGTCTTCTATGGGCTCCGCATCGACGGCTACGTGCCGGAGTGTCCC
>JANNWK010000357.1:0-3929 GCA_031408355.1 Myxococcales bacterium | reverse complement strand
CCGCCGCTTTTCAGGACGAGCTCGTGGTCAACGGCGTCACGATCTTTCTAAATAGCCGCGCCACCATCCAAGCCAAGGCGCAGCTGTCACAGAGCTACGGCGGCGTGATGGTTTGGGAGCTTGGCCAGGACGCCAGCGGCGAGGCTTCCTTGCTCAAGGCGATCCGTGCGGCGGTGCCCTGAGTCGAGCGCTCAGGTGGCTGGGCGTCGGGCCTCCATCAAGGCCGCACTTACGATCAGCAGGCCGCCGAACCATTCGAGCGGCAGCAAGCGGCTACCTGCCAAGATAGCGGCGGAGGCGACCGCTGTGATGAGCTCCATGATGATCAGCACCGAAGACTTTCCGGCTTCCATGTGGGCAACACCCCAAAGCGTTCCGACCGTTGCGACAGACAGCCAGAGCAAGCCGAAGCCCGAGAGCTGTAGCCAAACTTCCAGCGGAACCCCGCCCGGCAGCGGCTGAACCCCGAGCAGGGTCAGCGGCAGCGACCACAACAAACAGCCCGCGAACATGGCGGCGACCTTGGTCGAAACCTGCACCTCCGCGAGCTTCCTGAACATGACGTTGTGCATGGCCAGCGCGAAGCCCGCCACCACGGCCAGCAGATCAGTGAGCGTGAGGGGCTGAGCCAGGATGCGGCGGCCACCCAAGATCAAGAAGGCGCCCAGCAAGGCGCTGAGCAAGCTGAGCTTGCGCAGGCCATCGACGCGTTCGCCCAGAAAGAGCCAGCCCCCCAGCACGCCCCAGGCGGGGAGCAAATAGAACAAGACCATTACGCGCACGACGTCGCCGCTGCCGAGCGCGGACGCGAAGGCGAGGTTGGACAGCCCGCCCAGCGCCGAGAGTAGGAGCAGTAGGCCCTTGCGCGGCCCCATTGTTTGCCGGCGGAGCCAGAGCCAGGCCAGCGAGCAGGTCCCGACCGACCCGTAGGCGACCAGGGTGACGTTCACACCGGCGATACCGAAGCCGGCGAAGTACTTCAGTGGCAGCCAGGTGAGGCCCCAAAGCGTCGAGGCGCCGAGCAGCACCAGGACCGGAAAGATGGGGGCGATGGGGGCCGTACGGACACCGGGTGACATACCGGCCCGCAACCTAGCCGAGCCAAGGTTTCCGGAAACGGCCCGGGAAGCGAAAAACCTTGTGCGGACCCCGTCCGGGCGCTACGGCCGGGCGCAATGGCGCGGTCTGGTTTGCTTGAGCGGTTCGGTCTCGTGACGACGGGGCTCGCCGTCGCAGACTGGCGCTTGCTTGGCGCGATTGGGCTCGAACAGGGGTTGTCGCGCAGCGTGCTCGCGAGCCTGAGCGGGCTTGAGCCCCCCTACGGGCGCGACGCGGGTCCCAGGATCTTGGCTGATGGCCTTGACCGCTGGCTCAGGGAGTCCGTCGGCTCAGGCCTGCTCATCTCCGTGGGGCCGACCCGGGCGCTGAGTCTCACCAGCGCTCCAACGCGCGAGTCGGGCTACGCGCTGCATCCCGAGTTTCAGCAACCTGTGCTGCGCGAGCTGCATCGCCGGCGACAGCTCCAGGAGGTGGCACTCGAGACCCGTGCGCTTCTGGTGGGGCGCTCAGTGAGCGACTTGACCATCGCGCTGCAGCGCGGCGACGCGGCTGAGTTCACGCGCCGGTTCTCCGTGGAGCGCCTGCCACGTCAGATCACGCTGCGCACGGCCGCTGAGTGGTTGCGCACGAGCATCTGCGAGCCCTTTGACGCCGACTGGCTCACTGAAGCTTGGCAGGAAGAGGCCATGCCGATCGCCACGCGCGTGCTGCGCGAGTGCTTGGAGGCTCCAAGTGCCTGCGACGAGCTGTACGCTTGGCTCAGCGAGCGGCTCGTGACGCTGTCCGAGACCGACGAGCGGACTGTCCTTGAAGGCTTGCTGTGTCAGCACGCGCTCCTGAGAGGGCGCTTGGAGCTGCTGCCTCGATTAACGGCGCACTTACCGCGCCAGACCGGGCTGGGTCATGCCGCCGCTGCTCGCTTCCAGAGCGGTGAGCTAGCTCTGGCGCAGGCTTTGGTCGACGAGGCCTTCGGGGCCGCGCTGCGCGAAGATGCGGGGCCGAAGCCTCAGGGTTCTGGCAAGCGCGCGGCGCTGCCACACTGCGGCGCGGTGGCTCCGGTGCTGGCGCTGCTGCTTCGGTCGCGTGACGCCGAAGCGAGCACGGCGCTGGCCAAGCGACTGCTCGCGGTCGGTACCAGCGAGGCCGAGCGCGGCGCCGGTCGTGCCTTTCGTATGCTGCTCCGCTACCTAGAGCAGCCCGAGGCGGAGCACGAGCGCATCGACGTTCACCAGCTCGAAGCGAGCGCAGGCGCCTGGGAGACCTTGCTCTTTGCCCTGAACGTTCATCTGCATCAACAGCAGCCGGCGACGCGGGCCCGCTGGGCGCAACACCTCGTGCGCAAGGCCAGCGAGTGGCGTCGGGCGGGCTATGCGTGGATCGCCCAGCAGGCCTTCTGGCTCTCGCACGAGCTCAGCCCGGAGTACTGTCGGCAGGAGCTAGAGCGCCAAGCGGTGGAGGACTCGGTGCTGCACACGGGTTCGCGCGATCTGAAGTTGTGGGATCTGGTGGCGCCCAAGCCGGAGTGGGAAAAGACGCTGCTGGCGCTGTCGGCCATCTCCGACGCTGTCAGCGAGCGCGCCGATTCGAGCGAGCGCGCTGCCTGGTACGTCGACATGGCGGACGGCAGCCTGAGTCGCCCCGCGCTTCAGGAGTATCGGGTTTCCGGCGGTGGCTGGACGCAGGGCAAGCGCTTGTCGTTGGCTGAACTGTACGAGCACCGTCAGGGTCTGCCGCTGGAGGATCAGCGAGTGCTGGAGGCAACCCGTGAGTCGACTGAAGGTCGGCGGGAGTTTACGTCAGAGGCGCGCGAACGGCTGATCGGGCATCCGCGGGTCATCAACGGCGTTCGTGGCACCGCCCGGGTCGAGGTGGTTCAGGGCATTTGTCGGGTCGAGACCGAGGAAGAGGCCGGCTATATCCGGCTCGTGGTCGAGCCAGAGGGTGCGGTGCTCGGCATCAACGTCGTGCCCCAAGGGGAGCAACGTTTGGTCGTTTACCGCGTGACCGAGGCGATGAAGCGCGTGATTGACGTGCTGCCGCGCGGCGTGCGCGTGCCCAAGTCTCACGAAGCCGAGGTGCTGCGGGTGCTGGGTAAGTTGTCTCAGAGCGTCGAGGTGCAGAGCCCGCAGCTCGGCGCTGAGAGAGTCATCGAGGCCGACGCGACGCCGTGTCTGCGCCTAGCTCCCCACGCCGGTGCCTGGCTGGTGCAAGCCGGCGTGCGCCCGTTCGGCGGCAAGGGGCGATTCTTCGTGGCGGCGGTGGGCCGCGTGAGCGTGACCTTCGCCGGGGACGGCGAGCGACTGCGTTGCGAGCGAGATTTCGAGCGCGAACGAACCAGCATCGATCGGCTGATCGCCGCCTGTCCGAGCTTGACGCGCTCGCCCGAAGAAGCCGAGGAAGCGCGTGAAGCGCAGGAGATCGACCATTGGGTCTTTGGCGAAGAAGCCGTGTTGATGTTGCTCTCGGAGCTGCAGCAGGCTGAGGTCCCCCACGAGCTAGAGTGGCCCGAGACCGCGTCGATGAACCTGCGCGGGAGCCTGAACGCGACCAGCTTGCAGGGTCGGTTGCGCAGCGACAAAGGTTGGTACCTAGCGACTGGCGGCGTCAAGCTGGACGAGATCACCGAAGCTTCACTGAGCGAGTTGGTGCGCGCACCGGCGCTCGCCGGCGGGCGTTTCGTTCGCCTACCGAACGGCGACTACCTGGAGGTCGAAGAACGGATGCGTCGCGTGCTCGCGGCCCTCGCCCAGGCGTCCTCGGGCAACAAGAAGAGCGGGGAGCTCCGGATCCACCCGGGCGCGCTCGACGCTCTGCGTGAATTGGCCGATGACCAGAGCGGCATTCAGCTGGATCAGGGCACCACGAGCTGG
>JANNWK010000356.1:0-4085 GCA_031408355.1 Myxococcales bacterium | reverse complement strand
CTGGTGCCGAAAGCCAGCTGATGCGTCACCGAGGCCCGTAGCTTTCAGGCAGCGCCCGGCTTGTTCCCCTCCGTTGCTCGGCGGCGCGGGGGCTCTCGGGTTGACCCTCCTGCTGACCCTCGGCTGAGCGGCGAACACGGGCACCGATCGACGCCACGGCAGTCTTCTGCAAGCCGAGCCGCGGATCGGCAGCACGATCTCAGCCGAGCTCCGTGGGGAACCGCAGCCCCATTTTGCCGCCCGAGCGCCGGCTCACGGGCTTGATGTCAGGAGCTTCCGAGTTTTTCGCCGCGATCTAGCTAGCCGATGGCCGCGAACCAGGCGTCACCGATACTATTCAAATCGTCTTCGCTGACGGAGCCGCCTTCGGGGACGCCGTTGGCCACACCGAACGAAAACACGATGCGTCCGACCGGAATGCCCTGCACCAGCACCGTGTAGCTGTCATCTCCAAGCGCCTGGATGTTGTAGGTCGTCCCGGCGAGGGTCACGGTCTTGTTCGAGGTGTCGGCAACGGCGGATTCGGTCGTCATGAGGGCGGCACCGTACACGAGCGGCCGGCACGTTCAAGGGGCTGCTTCGGCAGCGGCGCACGCCATCGCACCTGAGAGCAGGGCTCCATACATGATTGAGACGCCGATCCGCGGCGCTCCGTCCCAAGGGCGAAGAATTCTGCCACGCTTGGGAACACACCCGCGAAGTGGCTGTCCATCCGCCAGCGCGACGGATCTCGGAGGTTAGATGAGGCTCGGAAAAGACGTGCTTGAGGCCGATCTGTATGGGGACTTGGGAGTGCTTCCGGACGCCACCGCTTCGGAGCTGCGCGTGGCCTACCGGCGTCTGGTCCGCCAAAGTCACCCGGATCTGAATCAGCGGGATGCGAGCGCCGCCCCGCGCATGGCGCGGCTGAACGTCGCGGCGCGCGTGCTGCTCGATCCGACGCTCAGGCGGACCTACGACCACGCGCGCCATCGGGCGAGCCAGCGGCCGGCGTCGGCCAAGCCGCGGCGCGCGCGCGCTTGGTTCGAGCGCGACCCGGCTGACCACGATGGGGATTGGGCAGAACCCGCCCGGGTGGCGGCCGAGGAGCCAAGGAGCCCGCTACTGGCCGGCTTCCTGGCTCAGCTGCGCGGGCGTGAGGGGCAACTGAGCCTGCGTATCGACGCCTTGATTCGTTCGCTCAGCGCTCGCCAGCAGGCCAGCGTGGCCGCGCTGCTCGTGGTCGTGGCCCTCGGGCTCATCGCCCTGGCGCGCCCGCACAGCCTAGGCGGTGGGCCGCCGAACACTCACCAGCCCACGGGCATGAACGCTAGCTTGTTGTTCCCGTAGCGCTCAGGGGATCGCGCCCAGCACCGAGCCGAGGGCCGCGGCGTCCGACCCTTCTGGATCGGTCAGGTCGATCTGTGCTTTTTGCAGCTTGCCGGAGAGGTCGACGTTCACGGCTTGCCAGCGCGTGTACGCATCCAGCACCCAGATGCCGCTTTCGCGCGTGCCATTGCCGGACCAACCGTTGCCGCCGAACGGCAGGTGCGCTTCGGCGCCGGTGGTGCTGTTGTTGATGCTCGTCATACCCGCGCGAATTTCTTCCTTGAAGCGCAGCATGGCGTGGGCATCGCGTGTGTAGATGGCGCTGGAAAGTCCGTAGGGCGTACCATTGGCGGTCGCGATGGCTTCATCCAGGCCGTCCACTTCAATCAGGTTGACGGTCGGGCCGAAGCACTCCTCCTGAGCCACCTTCATCTGGATCCGCACGTTGTCGAAAAGACGAGGCGTCGCGTAGATGCCGCGCAACGCATCGCCGCTAAACTGTTCGGGCTCCTCCCCGGGCGTGATGCGCTTGCCGTCGAGCAAGAGCTGCGCCCCCTCGGCGACGCCCAGCGAGCGCTGCTCAATCCATCGCTCCAAGAAACGATGGTTGATGAAGGGGCCGTAGTCGTTGTGCTCGTCGAGCGGACTACCGATCTTGAGGGCGCTGGCCCGGCGCACGAATCGCTCCCGAAACGCGGGCATGACGCGACGGTCGACGATGAGATTCGCGGCGCTGGTGCAGCGCTGCCCGGCCGTTCCGTAGGACGCCCATAGCGCGCCATCCACGGCCAGCTCCAGATCCGCATCGGCCAGCACGACCAGCGGATTCTTGCCGCCCAGCTCGAGCGACGGCACCTGCAGCCGGCGGCCGCACACCTCGCCAATCCTGCGTCCGACCGCGGTTGAGCCCGTGAAAGAGACCTTGTCGATGAGGCCTGCGTCAACGGCCTCAATCAAGAACTCACCCGCCAGGCCCGCGCCACCGCCATGCACGATGTTCAGCACACCGCCCGGCACACCAGCGCGCCGCAGCAGCTCGAAGAAGAGCGCCGCCGTACCCGGCGCGTCGTCCGAAGGCTTCCAGACCACGGTGTTGCCGCACAGCAGCGCCGGGATGATTTTCCACGACGGCACGGCGATCGGAAAATTTCCGGCCGTGATCAGCCCGACCACGCCGATCGGACGGCGATACGTGAACAGCTCCTTCGAGGGCAGTTCGCTCGGCACGGTTTGCCCGTAGAGGCGTCGGCCCTCGCTCTGAAAGAACTCGGCCGTGTCGATCGCCTCTTGCACGCTACCGCGGGCCTCGCGGAGCGGCTTGCCGACCTCACGCGCGACGAAGCGCGCGAGCCGCTCCTTCTCCTCGCCGAGTAGTCGCCCGAGCCTTCCGAGCAACCTTGCGCGCTCGGGCGCCGGCACCCGCATCCAACCCACACTCGCCCGACGAGCCGCTTCGCAGGCCGCAAACACTTCGGCGCGCGTACTTTGGGGCGCCAGCGTGACCAGATCGTCGTGGTTGGCTGGGCTGCGTCGTTCAAGCGATGAAGCCCCAGGCGCACGGCTCTCGCCGTCGATCACATTCGAGACCACCAGGGTATGGGGAAGGCCGTCGGCTTGAGCGCGTGTTTCCAACGACTGTGCCTCACTCTTCGATCGGTTGTCGTCGCACCGGCTCGGGGTCAGGAATGGCCCAGGAGGGCTTCACCCAGCCGGCATCGGGTGACTCGCCCGGCGAGCCAGGCGCGGCGCTCCCAGCATGGGCGGCCGCGGCCTTGCCAGGTGCGGGCGAGTCCCCCGAAAGCGGAGCGACCGGCACAGCTTCGCGCGCGGGCTCGTCCCCCGGCAGAAACTCGAGCAGGGGAAGCGGCGCCGAGCTAGAAGGAGCGGTCAAAGGCTTGGGGCGGATCTTGGGTTCGCTCGGCTGGCGTGCCGCGGCGGGCAAGGCGGTGGGCAGGGCACGGCGCTGATCAGCCTCGGCGCCCGCACGACCACTACGCAAGACGGCCACTCCGGCCAGAAGCCCCACAAACAGCGCCGCTGCCGCCACGCCCAGCACGAGGCCCAGACCGCTTGAGCTCGGCGCCACGGGGACGGGTGGACTCTTCTGGGTGGTGCCGAACTGACGCTCGGTGAGCACCGCCACTTCCGGCGCCGATACGACGGCGAGCGTCAGCGCGTGCTCGTCGGCCAGCGGCTTCGAGTCTCGATCGGTATCGGGCGAGACGCTGAGGATTTCGACGTCGGGGGTCTGCTGGGGAGACTCTCGCAAGACCTCGCGCGGCTCTAGCCCGAGCGCTTCGCGGAGCGCATCCGCCAACTCCTTGGCTGACTGAAAGCGCTTTTCAGGATCGCGCGCGACCGCGCGATGCCACCACTCATCGAAACCGAGCGGGACGCTCGCGATCTCCGAAGGTACCGGAATGTCGCGCACGCAGATGGCGAGCACCAAGTCCCCCAGGCCGTCGCTATAGAAGGGGCGCTTGCCCGTCAGGCATTCGAAAGCGATGACGCCCATCGACCAGAGATCCGAGCGCGAATCGACGGTGCGGTTTCCCTGCGCCTGCTCCGGGCTCATGTAAAATGGCGTCCCCAGAACCGAGCCCGTGCGAGTCCGCGTGCCTTCCGAGAGCGCATTCCTTTCGACCTTGGCGACGCCGAAGTCGAGCACCTTAGCGATCTCCTCGTCTTCGTTCCTGATCAGGAAGATATTGTCGGGCTTGATGTCGCGGTGCACGATGCCCGCCTCGTGCGCGCGGCTCAAGGCGCGGCCTATGTGC
>JANNWK010000355.1:0-1588 GCA_031408355.1 Myxococcales bacterium | reverse complement strand
GCTGGGCCTGGGCGCCGTCTACGAGTTCCAACAGACCTAGCTGGGCGAGCTAGGCGACTCGCTCGGCGGTGGAGACGATGCGATACGAGCGAACCGCCTGATCCATCGCCGAAAGCACCGAGCCGACCAACCCGGCGCCGTCGCCCAGCGTACTTGCCACGACCTCGACCTTGGAAGCTCGCAGCGTGTGACGAGCCACCGCGGCGCGGGCGCCCTCAAGGATGAAGTCACCGCCTGCCATGACTCGACCGCCCAGCACCACCAGCTCTGGATCGAGGACGTTGATCAGATAGGAGATGCCGACACCCAGGTGAGCGCCCGCGCCACGCAGGATGCGCTGCGCAACGGCGTCGCCAGCACTGGCCGCTGCCACCACCATGCCAGTGTCGAAAGGAGCACTACACGAGGACAGCTGGGTCAGCTCGCTGCCCCTGGCCGCCTCCGCCGCGAGCCGCTCGATCGCGCTACCGGAAGCCAAGGTCTCCAGACAGCCACGCAAACCACAACGGCACAGCGGACCGTCCTCCACCAGGGCGCAGTGCCCGATCTCACCGCTAAAGCCGCGTGTGCCGGAGAACAACTGGCCGTCGATCACGATCCCGGCGCCGACGCCGCTCCCCACGTAGACCCAAACGTACGACTTGGCTCCCCGGGCGGCGCCGACACGTCCCTCGGCGATGGCCCCCGCGTTGGTCACGTTGTGCACCACCACCGGCAGCCCCAGGGCCTGGTGGAGCATCGAGCGAATCGGCACGTCCTCCCAGCCAAGATTGGGCGCAAGAGCCACGGTGCCACTGCGTGTATCGACCATCCCGGGTACTGCAACGCCCACGGACTCAAGCCGTTCGCGAGGCAAACCAGCCTCCGCCAGTGCCCCATCCACGAGCTCCAGAGCCGCCCGAACCGCCGCCTCGGGATCAGCGCTCGGCGTAGATGTTTCGCGGATGGCTCGCACTTGGCCGCGCGCGTCTGCGATCGCCACCGTCGTGGTGTGGACGCCGAAGCGCAAACCCAGATAGGCGGCGGAAGCGTCGTTGAACTCGAGCAGCCGAGCTCGCCGTCCGCCCGTCGCCACCGTCTTTCCAAAGCCAACCTCTTGGACGATGCCACGACCAATGAGGTCCTCAACGATGGCCGACACCGTCGGCTTCGTCAGGGTAGAGCGCCGGGCCAGGTCCGTCCTCGACACCTTACCGCCACCGCGGATGATATCGAGCACGATTGAACGATTCACTTCGCGCATGGCGCGGCTATCAACCTTACCGTGTACGTCTGTTTGCATGTTCAATCCCAACTGGAACCGCTTCCCGCTTCTGCCACTTTCAGTTGGTCCCCGGAATGCAGCGAGACCAGGCAACAAAGTCGGTGCCGGAGCCGCAGCCTAGCACCGCCGAACCGAACCGCACCTGCAACCGGTCCCAGAAACGCCTCCCAAGGGCGGCGCCACTGAGGAGTCTGTCGAATTGAGCTGGAAACTTCTAGCGATTCTACTCGGCCGGGAGCCCCGCTCCCGGGTCGGCACTGCTGACAAACTGCCGGTACATGCGCGCGTAGCTCCCCCCCAGGGTCAAGAGTTGCTTGTGGCTGC
>JANNWK010000354.1:0-1635 GCA_031408355.1 Myxococcales bacterium | reverse complement strand
CTGAGGCGGACCGAATCACGGCAGGCACGCCAGAGCGCCGCGACAACCTGCCAGGACGCCGCCCAACTACGGCTTGCAGCGGTCGAAACCTCGCTGACGCTCGGCTTCGCCGCTGAAGCCTGGTACGTTGGGCGGGCGTGTCACTCAGCATGTTCCGGTGTCCACACTGCGACGAGGAAAGCATCCCGCGGTGGTTCGGTGCGTACAGCTCCGGCCGGTTTCCTGTTCGATGTAACCGCTGCTCCGGCAAATCTAAAGCGTCGACGTGGGTCAATCTTTGGCTGGCCGCGCTAGCCACGTTCGCGCCGTTCGCCGGCGTGTTGCTGGTCCTTCTCTCCGTGCGAAGTCCGAATCTAGCTTACGCGCTCGCTGGGGCTGGGATGCTCGTCTTTGCCATCCCGCCGTGGCTTGTCCCGCTCAGGAGCGCCGATCCTCATGATGGCGAATCCATTTTGCAGTCAATTCGCAGGCACTATCGGCGACTTCGAGGGACAGCGCCATGATGATCAGGCGTGCTTGCCGCCGACCCGTCCCTTAGATCCACGAAGAGATGTACTGCACCGGAACCTTCGGGGAACACCGGGCAACTCATGCTCGGAGGCGGACCAAGTCAAGAGACGGGCGCAACGTAGCCTGCAGCAAGCTGTGATGAGCGCCGCCCAACTCACGCCCTGAGGAGGACCGAATCAGGGCAGGCACGCCAGAGCGCCGCGACAACCTGCCAGGACGCCGCCCAACTACGGCTTGCAGCGGTCGAAAACCTCGCTGGCGCTCGGCTTCGCCGCTGAAGCCTGGTACGTTGGACTGACGAGAGAAGCGCCGCGGGACGTGCCGACAGTCCGCCATTGACGTACTCCGCCAATGGCTTACACTGTTTCGGTGAGGGTCACCTGGGACCGTGCCAAGAATCTTGCCAACCAGAAGAACCATGGCGTCTCCTTCGAAGAGGCCAGCGAGCTGTTCCGCTCGGGTGTCGACTATCTCGAGCAATTCGATGACGACCATTCCGACCTCGAGGATCGCTTCATCGCGATCGGACCGATTCGGCGCGGACTGGTCATGGTCGTTTGGACCGAACGTGACGGCGACGTCGTGCGAATCATCTCGGCGCGCTGGGCGACTCGAAACGAGCAAGCACTTTTCCGTTCCCACATCCGGAGGCTAACGTGACTGACATGCCAGAGCTGACCCGCCGCGACTTCGCCAAGGCCATTCCGGCCAGTGTTCGCCGACGCCTCATGCGTGGCCAATTCGAGTCCGGTGATGACATCGCTGCCCTACGACGGTTCGTCGGCTTGACCCAAGCGCGTTTCGCGCGTGCCATGGGCATCAGCGTCCATACCCTCAGGAATTGGGAACAGGACCGCCGCTCGCCCGAAGGACCGGCGCTGGCCCTCCTCCGCATCGCTGCTCGACATCCACGCATTCTCCGCGAGAATCTCAAAACAGCTGCCTGATAGGTCTCGACGACGTTGAACGCGCAGTCCAACAAGCTGTTGCAGCTGCCGGCCGCGCCTCGTCGTGACCCGCTGCCTCATCCTGTCGCCCGTGGTGGACTACCACGGGCTCGGTTTGCTCGGCCGTGGACTCCCTGATTTCTGGATGCGGTCGCAGCTGAACAGCGATACGTTAGGC
>JANNWK010000353.1:0-10412 GCA_031408355.1 Myxococcales bacterium | reverse complement strand
CCTCCGCCAATCCCCGCAGCCGCTTTGCCGCGACGCTGACCGAGTACTTCGACGACCTGCCGGGCCCTGAGGTGGAGCTGTCGATTTACGAGGACCACTCGAAGGACGTGGTGGCCGAGAACAACAGCCCCGATCTGGGCTTTCGCTTCAGCGTCAATCCCTACCGCGGCTGCTTTCACGGCTGCGCGTATTGCTTGTCGGGAGAAACGCCGATCCTGATGGCGGACGGTTCGAGCAAACAGCTCGCCGACGTCAAACCTGGCGAGCAGGTGGTCGGCACGGCCCGGGCCGGTACGGGGCGTCACTTCGTGCCTTCGCTGGTGCTCGACCGTTGGGCGACAGCGCATCGCGCTTACCGCGTGCGCTTGGACACGGGGGCGGACCTCATCGCCAGCGGCGATCACCGACTGCTGACCCCGCGAGGCTGGCGCTATGTCATCGCGCCGGGCCAGAACAAGCGGGCTCGTCTGCACCTGCAGGAGAAGGATACCTGTCTCGGACCGGGCCGGGCGAAGCTCAGAACTCAGGGCTTGTTCAAGCGGGGTCCCCGCGACGTGGGCAGCACGGTGGCTGGCGCCGTGGCGACGGTCGAGACCCTGGGGGTGAGTCTGCCGCTCTTCGACATCGCCACCGAAACTGGAGATTTTGTGGCAAATGGCGTGATTAGCCACAATTGCTACGCGCGGCCCTCGCACGAGTACTTGAGCTTCGGCGCCGGCACCGATTTCGAACGCAAGATCGTGGTCAAACCGAACGTGGCGGCGCTGCTGCGCGAAACCTTCGAGAAGAAATCGTGGCAGGGCGAGCTCATCATGCTGAGCGGGAACACCGACTGCTACCAGCCGTTAGAGAACGAGTATCGGCTCACGCGCGGCATCTTGGAGGCTTGCGTCGAGTACCGAAACCCGGTGCATATCATCACCAAGAGCGCGTTGGTGGAGCGGGACATCGATTTGCTCGAGCAACTGAACGCCGAAGCCAGCGTGGGCGTCTCCATCAGCATTCCATTTTGGGACCCCGACACGGCCCGAAAGTTGGAGCCCTTCGTCACGACGCCGCTCCGGCGCATGAAGGCAGTCGCGCGCCTCGCCGCAGCCGGCATTCCCGTCACGGTCAACATCGCTCCTTTGATCTTGGGCTTGGGTGAGCGCGACATGCCGTCCATTCTGCAAGCGGCAGCGGCAGCCGGCGCGCGCGGGGCTTCGCTGATCCCACTGCGCCTGCCAGGCTCGGTGAGGGAGGTATTCAGCGAGCGACTCACACAGGCGTTTCCGCTCGCCGCCGAAAAGGTCCTGCGGCGCACGCGCGAAACTCACGGCGGGAAGCTGTACAATTCAGGCTTCGGCACGCGCATGACGGGCGAAGGCGAGTTCTTTCAAACGGTGGAGCGCCTCTTCCACCAGCTCTGCGCTCGCCACGGCCTCAACCAAACTGAAGGTCACCGCCGCGACCGCCCAAGCACCTTCCGCCGCCCGACCGATGCTGGCGGCCAGCTGCGCCTGTTCTGAGTTCTTCAGTCGACGGGTCGCCCGGGCCCGAACTCGAGCCGGACTGCGCCACCGGCAAGCGAAAAGCTCACCCACTGTTCGAGCACGCGCTTGCCCGCAAACCGCAAGGCCTCCGTATACGCGGCGAACTGGGGACCGAACTCGGCGGCTTTGGCGCGCCAGGTGTCGCGAGCGCCTGGGTAGCTCTTGTGGTCGATAAGCACAACGCCGTCGGCAAGCTCGAGCAGGAGATCGATCGTGCCCTCCAAGCGGCGCCTGCCTTGAGCCGAAGGGACGCTGGCGCTGATCGCCACTTCGCGGTGCCAGACCGCCGAAGGCCAACGCGAATTGACCCAAGCGCTCAGTTGATCGCCCGCTTGAAGCAGCGCCGCCGGGGCCAGCACGCTCTCTAACTCGCTTTCGGCGAGCAGCCGCCTGGCTCGGCTCAAGCGCTCACCGGGGGTCAGCTCGGGCAAGTCGGCCGCCAAGAAGGCGTGGACAGCGTTGCCGACGACGTCCCAATCGGGTCGCGAGCCCGCGCCCAGCGGCAAGCGGGCTCCGATGGCTACGAGCTCGCTCGGCACGGGCGCCTGAAGCTCGGTCCACTCAGTAGCAGCGCGCGAAGGGGCTATCCAATACGGCAGAGGCTCGGGGCGAGGCGACGTGTCCTGGCTAAACCAAGGGCGAGCCGGCTCTTGGTTGACCACCGGAACGGGCGCATCCGAAGCAAGCACCCAGTGCCGAGTGGAAACACGCAGCAGCCCGTGCTCCGCGCCGATCACGATTTCCGCTGCCGCAGCGTCCACCTCGGGCGCAGCGGGCAAACGCACGAGCGACCTTCCGTGCTCATCGCGAAGTTGATCGAGCCAGTCGGTCTTGTAGCCAGCCTTGGCGACCCGCGCGGTCAGGATCAGGTGATCTCGGGCTCGGGTGAAACCCACGTACAGCAGCCGAACCCGCTCGCGCTCTTCGCGCGCTAGGATCGCCGCACCCTCCGGCGAAGCCATCGCCAGATCCTTCAAACGCGCGGTCTTCTTGGAGCCGAAGGGCCATGGCCAATAGCGGATCCAGCGCCCGCCGAGCGGATCGCCCGGCTCGAAGCGCTGGCGATCCGTCTCGGGCGAAACCTCGAAGGCGTCGCGTCTCGCCGCGCGATCCAAGCTGCCGAGCACGACGACCGGCCATTCAAGGCCCTTGCTGCGGTGGAAAGTGACGATCGTGACGGCGTCCGCGCCCGTGCTGGTGTGTTGATCGTCGGAGGCCAGCTCCTCGTCGCGCACGAGCACCTTGCGTGCGGCTTCGTCGAAGAATCGCAGCAGGCCAGCGACGGTGGCGGCCTCGCGATTTTGCGAGGAGCGCTCCTCGTAGTCGGAAGCCAAGCCGCGCAGGGCGTCAAGGTTGGCGGAGCGCTGGACCGGATCGGGCCAGCGTCGGCACAGGCGCGCCAGATCCAGACAGGCTAGGACGCGGTCCACCGCTTCGGTCGGTGACAGGGCGTGGATCTCGGCGCGGACCGGCTCGAGGCGCGCCAGGTAGTCGCTGACTGGCGGGGGCGTCGCTGGCTCCCCGGCGAGACGCGCGGCTTGCTTGTCCGCCGCGCGAGTGAGCTGTTCGTCGAGCCAGCGTTCGGGGACAAGCCCGGCGAAGCCAGTCAAGGCCTCCAGCTGGGCGGCGGCCAGGGCGTTGGCCGGATCAAGGAGGTGGCGGAGCGCGGCCGTGGTCAGCACCCCTTCGGGGGTCGCGAGCAGACCGGCGCGCGTGATGGCGGCCCGCACGCCGCGCGGAGCGAGCGCCTCGGCAAGGCGTTCGGCCTCCGCGTTCGTCGCCACCAGAATGGCAATGTCGCTGGCCTGCAAGGCTCGAACGCTACCGGTGACTCGATCCTGGACGGGAGTCGCCGCCGGGTCAGCGAGCAGCCGGCGCACGCCCTCGGCCAAAGCCTCGGCTTCTTCTGCCTGATTCTTGGCCGTGAGCGCCCAGAAACCGAGCGGCGGCAGCGCCTGAAGTTCGGCGGGGTCATCGCGCTTGGGCGTGGTGTGCACCTCCGCCTCGGCGTAGCCATGCCGAGCCAGCGCCAGCGAAAAAAGCCGATTGCAGCACGCGACGAGCGCTGGGCGTGAGCGCCAATTGTGGGGCAGCTGCTCAACCTTGCCGCCCGCCGAAAGCGCCCAGCCCGTGACCGCCTCCATCAATTCGGGATCTGCCCCGGCATACTCGAAAATGCACTGCTTGCGATCGCCCACCCAGGTCGATCGCCCGGCAAGCTCGTGCAACCGCACGAAGAGAGCGAGCTGAACCGGGCTCGTATCCTGAAACTCGTCGACTACCAATAGCTCGAAGCGCTGGGCCAGCTCTGCCCGCACGTCGGGATGCGATACAAGCGTGAGGGCTCGATCGAGCATGTCGACGAAGTCGATGATGCGGCGGCGCCGCTTCCACTGATCGTAGGTATCGAGGCCGCGCCGCGCCGCTTCGTACATGCACTCCAGAAGCTCACGTAGCTCGACATGGAAGCGCGGATGCAGCTCGACGCGAGCCGCCACCTGTTGTAGCTCCGCCACCGCCAGAGACCCCGACTTTCCGGGCTTTATCTGGTGCAGACGCAGCCAATCGCTCCACTTGAGTCGCCCCGACTCGGCCTTCTTCAGCTGCTCCTGGACGAGCTTGGTGGCTTCGGCCGTATTCTTCTGACCGTCAGCGAGCTTGCCCAGCGAGACGGCCGTCCGGCGGAGCGCGCCGAGCAACTCGGCGTCCAGTGCGGCGCCCTCCGACTCGGGCGGTCCCAGGAGCGCGAGCAGCCGGTCTGCCGAGCGCCGGGCCATCTCCGGCAACGCTTCGGCCGGCATGCGATTGCTTCGCGCCAACGTCATGATGTCCTGAACGGGGCTGAGCCAATCTACCCGCGACGTCTTTGCTTCCAGCCGCAGCTCGAAGCTCGCAGCAAGCTCGTCGAGGTGCCGGCGAAACTCGGGTTCGAGCCCCCACTCCAGAGCCTGACGAAGCAGCCGATCCTCGCCACCGGCCACGACATCGACCAGCGGAGACAGCCCAGCATCGATCGCAAATTCCTTCACCAGGCGCAAGCAGACCGCGTGCACCGTGCCGATGTACGCTAGCGGCAGGCGATGGGTCGTGTCGTGCGCCCCCGCGCTAGCAAAACTGCGTCGGATCCTGGAAGCTAGCTCCGCCGCGCCTTTCTGGGTGTAGGTGACGGCCACCACGCCCTCGAGCGCTACCGGACTAGCCTGTGTCGGCTCCACCGCGGCGCTGACCACCTCCGTGAGTCGGTAGGTCTTGCCGCTACCGGCGCTTGCGCCGATCAAGCTGGGCGCGGAAAGCTGGGCCGTCATGCCAAGCGCTCCCACGCGCGGCCGCATAGCGCAGAATGTTCGCAATACTCGCAAGGGGGTTCGGGCTCGAGGTAGCGAGTCCGCTCGGGCTCCGAGATCCCCGCGCTGGCCAGCAAGGGCGGCGCGCCGCGCACACCCGGAGCAGGCACCAGGCCGCGGGCGAGCAGCCCTTCAACGACCGGCACGCTGCGCTCGAGCTTGCTCCAGGTCTCCGCCAGCTTCGGACCGTCGACCCCGTACGCGCCTTTGAACGGGCCCAAGTCCGTGGTCAGAAGCTCACCGCGCCCAAGGGCGAAATAGCCGGCAGCCGGCAGCGCGGAGGCGCCCCGCTGGATCTGCCGGGCTCCCGCGTAGACGGCCAACTGCAGCGCGAGGCCGTGCTGCAGCTTCGCGTGGTACGAGGACCTGCCCCACTTCAAGTCGACTACCACTTCCCTCCCCTCGGAATCGGCGAGCAAGAGGTCGAGGCGACCCTTCAACTCACGACCACCCCAAGCCACGCTGAACGCGGTCTCCACGTCGCTGATAGCTAGTTTGCTTTGCGCAAGCAGCTCGCTCAGCCGCACGACTCCGGCGCGTAGCTGCTCCCGCAACTGGGAAAGTTCGAAGGTCATGCCCGGTCGCAGCAGCACTGCGGCTTCCTCCAGCAAGAGCCGCTCGAGCACTGGCCCGACGGCGTCGGTCGCTTCGGCCACGCTGGCAAGTGCGCCCGCAAGGTGCAGCTCCTCGATGAGCCGATGCCCGAGTCGGCCGTTGAGCAGGGGACCGTTCGGAATCGCTGCCGCCCAAGTGTCGTTCAGCCCGGCTCGATTGCGAAACACCCAGCGCAGCGGGCAGCCCAGGAAGTCCTCGAGGCTGGTGGCGCTGTAGCTGGCCGGACCGCCAAGCAGCGCCGGCGCAAGCTGCCAGCTCAACCGCGCCTCGGGCAGCGACAAACTCGGGAGCTTTTCGCAGGCGACCTGCGGCAACTGGCGGCTCCCGCGCAAGAGCTCCTCGACGTTGAGACTCACGCGCGCGACATCGGCCGGGCCGGCATCGAGCCGGGCCGAAAGCTCGTCCCAAATCGGGTGAGCATCCAGCCTCGCCCCCTGAGCCGTCGACGGAACCACCAGCACCAAACGCTGCCGCGCCGAAAGCACGACGCCGCGCCATGCCGCCACCTCAGCCGCCAGCGCAAGCGACGGATCCGGCAGGTGCACGCCAGCGGCCTCGAGCGCCTGGCGCTCCTGGCGACGCCACGGATCCACCGGCGCCATGGCTTGGGTGCCCTGCACGCAATGCCACCAAACGACCAGATCGCGACTGCAGCGAAGCCCCGCCGGGCTCTCCACCAGATCGATGCGCCCCGCGTGCTCGCTCGCCCACGGCAGGGCCACGGCTCCCAAAGAAACCTCCTGCAGCAGTTGGCGCACCGCCACCAGCTCGAGATGCGCGCGAGCATCGTGACCGAGCGCTTCCTGGAACGCTTGAGCTTGCGCCAAAGCAGCCCGTAAAACGGCGAGATCGTGGCACCCGGAAGCCTCCCCGCGCTGCAACGCCAAGGTCGCTCGCAGGGCGCGCCGCTTCAACCAATTGGCCACGCGCGCCGACACCTCGAGTAGCGCCAGGCGCGGTGCTCCGGCAAGCGGGTCGTGGCCAGGCTCTTCGAGCCACTCGGCGATCTGCTGCAAGCGGTCACGCGCCTCTGAACCAGTGGCGTCCGCCTGCGGCTCGCTCCGTTCCTTGGCCTGCTCGGGCACGCCGGCTTCGAGCCGCTCAGCGATGGCGCGCTTGGCCGCTTGCCAATCGCGTCCGCCCATGCCGGGCGAAGCCGCCAGGGCTCGCGCAAGTCGGCGCCCGATCCAACCGGAGAACGGACCGAGCGGCAGCGTCACGAGCTCAAGCACGCGATACGGATCGCGGGGCGAGTAGGCCAGCTCCAGCGCGAGCGGCAGGATCTGCAGAGCAGGGCGCCAGGCGCTTTCGGAATCGACACCCTGGCTCACGAGTCCCTGTGCCGCCATCGCGGCCACCAGGGCCCGGGGATCACCGCCCCGGACCACCACCGCGCTGCCCTGCTGCCAACTCCGCAGACCGGCCGCGACCGCGTGAGCAAGTTCCCAGGACGTTTCTCCGCCAAGCACGAGGAGCGAGCCATCACCTTGGAGGCCGCGCTTCGGCGACCCACCCCGCAGCGAAGCCTGCAGGCGCCCGAGATCCGTCGCGGCGTCGGCCGACTCCAAGCTCGGCGCGACGGAGCGGACCGCGGTTCCTCGCTCCTCCAACAGCTGGAAGACGCGCTGCCAGCGACCCGACCAGGCCGCCAGGGGCTCGGCGAGCTCGAGCGCCTGCCAGGGACGGACGCCGCAGGCGAGCAGCTCGGCCTCCACAAGCCTCAGCCGATCCGCGGTGCCCGGAGGCATGCCCTCCTGGTCTGCCAATTCGACGAAGGCCTCGAGACGCGGGCCTCCGCCCGGAATGGCCTGCCCGTTCCAACCGGCGTCCACGAGGAGATCGCGCCAGGCCAGTAGGGTCCCTGCCGTGCCGATCGGGTCTACCGAGTAGGAGCCGCTGTAGAAGCGCTCGCTCGACCGGGCTCCCTCCGCCAGGCGCTGTGACCAGCGTTGCAGGCGAAGCCCGTGAACGGCGGCGGGCGTGGGCAGCCCCAAGCGGAGCTCGAGGTTGGCGAGCAGCGCCTGGACACCCCACACGGGGCGACCCAGCGCGCCGGCTCCGGGGGCAAGCTCGTCGTGCTCCGTGAGCGTGGCTCCACGGAAGAAGAGTCCCGCCAGCGGTCTCATGCCGCCTGTGCGCTCCAAGGCGAGTTTGGCCGACAGCAGGTTGAAATCGCCATTTTCGAGTCGCCCGACGCTCCACGCTATCCGCAATGGGCACGGCTGCACAGGCGCGCGGGCACCGGCTTGTGCGACTGGGCACTTTCTCGGCGAGGCCGGCCCGGCTGCTTGACCGTGTTGGCTTTCGTCGCTAGTCGTCGGCCATGAGCTTGTGGGAAGAGCGTTGGCACCCACTGCGGGAAGAGTGGGTGGTGATCGCCGCCCACCGCCAGCACCGGCCTTGGAGTGGCGAGCGACTGGCCAACGCGCTGCCAGAGCCTCCTCCGTATCAGGCCGATTGCTACCTGTGCCCGGGGAACGCGCGGGTAGGCGGGACCAGGAACCCCGACTACGCCGACGTGTTCGTGTTCGACAACGATCATCCCTGCGTGGGGCCCCTCGCCGCCGAGCACCCGCCGCCGCCCGGCGGGGTCAATCGCGTTCGTTCGGCCCGCGGCTCTGCCAAGGTCGTCTGCTACTCACCCCGCCACGACCTGACGCTGAGCCAGCTTTCGAGCGCCGACCTCACCCGGCTGCTTGAGACCTGGCAACACGAGTACCGAGAGTTGGCGGCGCGTCCCGACATTGAGCACGTCCTAGTCTTCGAAAACAAGGGCGAGGCGGTCGGCGTCTCCAACCCTCACCCGCATTGCCAAATCTACGCCACCAACTTTGTGTTCAAGACGATCGAGATCGAGCTCGCAGCCTCGCGCCGACACCTCAGCCAGACCGGGCGCGTGCTCTTTCAGGACATCATTGCCGCCGAGCAGCAGGCAGGCTGCCGCGTGCTCGCCGAAAATTCGTCAGCGATCGGATTTTTGCCCTACTTCGCGCGCTACGCCTACGAAACCTACGTGGCGCCGAAGCGCTCGTATCCGAGCCTGGCCGACGTGCCGCAGCAAGAGCTACTCGACCTCGCGAGCGTTCTGAAGGAAGTGCTGGTGCGTTTCGATAACCTGTGGCGGATGCCCTTCCCCTACGTGATGGCGCTGCACCAGGCGCCCACCCGTGCCGACGACGCGCACGGTTTCCATTTTCATTTCGAGTTTCATCCGCCGCTCCGCATGCCCAACCTACTCAAGTACCTAGCGGGCCCAGAGATCGGCGGCGGAAATTTTCTTTCCGACACCTGTCCGGAAGAAAAAGCTGCTGAGCTGAAGGCCGTTTCGACGCTGCACTACAAGGAGCAGCCTTGACCTTCCCGGAGCAGCAGCCGCACCCGCTGGATCCGAGCGGACAGGTATTTCAGGCCATCCAGCGGCTGCACCGGCAGATCCGAGCCGAGCTCTGGCAGACGTGCCAAAAGAGTTCGGTTGCGGAGCTGAGTGCCGTCGCGGACGACGCCGAAGGCGACACCATCTACGCCATCGATCGCGTGAGCGAGCAGCTGCTGGTGACCGCCTTCGCCGAACTGGCCGCGAACGTCGGCGGCATCGTGCTGGTGGCCGAGGGCGTTGAGAGCGGGAAGCTGGTGCTACCGCTCGGCAGCAAGCAGGAGCAAGCACGCCTACTGATCATCGTCGACCCCATCGACGGAACGCGCGGCTTGATGTACCAGAAGCGCAGCGCGTGGATCCTGACCGGCGTCGCCGCAAATCGCGGCGCCGAGACCTCACTCTCCGACATTCAGCTCGCCTTCCAAACCGAGGTTCCGCTGGTCAAGCAGTACCTGGCGGACGAACTATGGGCGATGCGTGGGCGAGGCGCCCAGGCCCAGCGCGTGAATTTGCTGACACTGGAGACCCGCCCGCTCTTGCTTCAGCCCTCGCGCGCCGACCACCTTGAACATGGCTATGCGATGCTGTCGCGGTTCTTCCCAGGCGCCCGCGACGAGTTGGCGGCCATCGACGACGAGGTGATGCTCGCGGTGCTGGGTCCGCAGAAGCCTGGGAAAGCCCTGTGTTTCGAGGACCAGTACACTTCGACCGGGGGACAGCTCTACGAGCTGATGGTCGGCCACGATAGGTTCAATGCGGATCTGCGGCCACTGCTCGGCCCGCTTCTGGCGAGCCGCGGGCAGGTAGCGGGGATCTGTTGCCACCCCTACGATCTGTGCGCGCTGCTCGTGGCGGAAGAGGCAGGCGTCGTGCTCAGCTGCGCCGACGGCGCGCCGCTGAACGCGCCGTTGAACGTCGAGGCGAATGTGGCCTGGGTAGGCTACGCGAACCAGAAACTGCGAGCTCGCATCGAGCCCACCTTGCAGAGCTCCCTGCGTCGTCGCGGCCTGCTGTGAGCACCGCGCTCGCTCGGGCTGAGCGGGAGCTGGCTGCCTTCGGCGAGTCCTTGAGCCAACTTGGGCGAGCAGCGCCGTCACTGGCCGATTTCTTTCGGAGCAGCCGGGAGGTGGTCCTGGCGCGCGCCCCCGGACGCCTCGATGTGATGGGCGGCATCGCGGACTATTCCGGCTCCTTGGTCATCGAGCAGCCGCTCCAAGAGGCGGCGCTCGTCGCGGTAGCACGCAGCAACGACTCCGTGATCCGGGTCGCTAGCCTCGGCGAGGACGGCCTACGGAGCGTGTCCTTCGACGCCGCCGAGCTGGCCCGGAATAGCGAGACGTATCCGGCTCTAGCCCAATACTTCAGGCACCTCTCGGCTGATCCGTGGGTCGCCTATGTTGCCGGGACACTGGGTGCGCTGCGCCTGGAGTTTGGTGTGAAGGATCTCGCCGGCGCACGGCTGCTGCTACGTTCATCTGTGCCCCAAGGCAAAGGGCTCAGCTCTTCGGCCGCCATCGAAGTCGCGACGCTGCGCGCGCTGTGCGC
>JANNWK010000352.1:0-21024 GCA_031408355.1 Myxococcales bacterium | reverse complement strand
CTGGTGCCGAAAGCCAGCTGATGCGTCACCGAGGCCCGTAGCTTTCAGGCAGCGCCCGGCTTGTTCCCCTCCGTTGCTCGGCGGCGCGGGGGCTCTCGGGTTGACCCTCCTGCTGACCCTCGGCTGAGCGGCGAACACGGGTACCGATCGACGCCACGGCAGCCTTCTGCAAGACGAGCCGCGGAGCGGCAGCACGATCTCAACCGCCCTCCGCGGGGAATCGCGGCCCATTTGGCCTCCCCGAGCGCCCGTTCGCGGGCCTGATTTCAGGCACCTCCGAGTTTTTCGCCGCCATCTAGTCTAGTCCGCCGGACTCAGCTGCACTCCCGGCACGAATTCGGACGGCTCCGTCCCTACCTCGCCCGGTTTCAGCCAACCAACCGCCAAATGGTCCTCGGTGATGTCCTCCTTGAGGAGTGCCTCGATGTAGTAGCGGCCGCCGGCGACCAAGCGGACCGGTGAGCCGGAGCCGACCAGCGCTGGCCCACCGCCGGCGCCGCTCCCGCCGCTCCCGCCGTTCCCACCCGCGCCGCTCTCGCCAGCGCCGGGCGCGCCCGCCTTGGACCCGCCGCTCCCCGCGACGCCGCCCAGGCTCGCCGCGACCCCTGCCCCAGAGAGCGGGCCCCCGACGGCGTCGCTGCTACCGCCGCCAGACTCGGCTCCGCCCGCCCCTGCGCCAGCGTTTGACCGCTCAGCGGCTGCTGGTTCCGTGAAACAAGGGCCAAGCGGAGGTTTTCATGAGCTGTCCTGAGGGTCGCACGGAGCATCAGTCGCTTCCGGGTCCGGATCCAGACAGTTTTCTCACGCCGAACGCTAGGCTACTGGGTCCCCATGTCCGCGCCCGCCATCAAGTGTCAGTCGCTCGTCAAACGCTACGCCGATACGCTCGCGGTGGCCGGCGTGGATCTCAGCGTGGAGGTCGGCGAGTGCTTCGGGCTGCTGGGCCCGAACGGCGCGGGCAAGACGACCACCGTCGAAATCCTCGAAGGGCTGCTGCGGCCGGACTCAGGCAAGGTCGAACTGTTTGGACTCGCGTGGGGCGCCGGGCGCGATCGAGAGATCCAGGAGCGGCTCGGGGTTCAGCTGCAGGAGACGCAGCTGGCGGACAAGCTGCGAGTCGAGGAGGTCCTCACTCTCTTCCGATCCTTCTACAGAAACGGCCGCGACGTGGAGCGCTTGATCGGCGAGCTTGATCTCGAGGCCGAGCGCAAGAAGCAGTATTTCAAGCTATCGGGCGGGCAGAAGCAGCGCGTGGCGCTGGGCACGGCCTTGGTCGGCGACCCCGAGCTGTTGTTCTTGGATGAGCCCACCACCGGCCTCGACCCGCGCGCCAGACAGTCGCTCTGGGGCATCGTGCAGGGCTTTCAGCGCACGGGTCGCAGCGTGCTTATCACGACGCACTACATGGAGGAGGCGGCCGTGCTGTGTGACCGCATCGCCATCATGGACCATGGCAAGGTGATAGCGACAGGCACGCCGCGCTCCTTGGTCGACGGCTTGGGGCTCGTGCAATTCGTCGAGTTCGAGACCAAGCAGGGGCCGAACGCGTCGGCGCTTTCGGCACTTCCTGCTGTGGAGCAGGTGGAGCGACGCGGGGAGCGCTTTCGCCTCAGGATCGAGCGCAGCTTGAGCGCGCTCAGCAGCGTGCTCGGTGAACTTGAGCGACAACAGGTGGTGCCGATCGGCCTCAGCACCCACCAGGCCACGCTCGACGATGTCTTCCTGCAACTGACGGGGCGGGCCCTGAAGAGCGAAGCCGCCGGCGAGCCGGGCGCAGAGGTGGTCCGATGAACGCGCCCACCCGTGGCCCGCATCCGCTGGTCGAGCTGGTCAAGGCGCGACTCCGCGAGTTCTTCCGCGAACCCGGCTACGTGTTCTGGGTCTTCGGCTTCCCGCTGCTGATGGCGATGGGGCTGGGACTGGCGTTCCGCTCCAAGGCGCCGGACCCGCCGCGCATCGCAGTGACGACCAGCGTCTCGCCCGAAGCCGCGCGCGCGCTGCTGAGCAGCCAGCGGGTCCGTGCCGAAGTCCTCGAGCGCGCCGCGGGCAAGCGTGCCCTTGCACGCACGCAGTTGGACTTGCTGGTGGATCAAGCCAGCCCGAGCGCGCCGCCAACGCTCCACTACGACGCCGCTCAGGAGAAGGGGCTCCTCGCGCGAGCCGTCACCTTTGATCTTCTGCAGCGCGCCGCCGGCCAAAGGGACGTGCTGAACGTCGTGGAGACTACGACCAGCGAGAAGGGCTCGCGCTACGTCGATTTCTTGATGCCTGGCCTGCTGGGCCTGAATCTGATGGGCAGCAGCATGTGGGGCATCGGCTTTAACCTGGTGCTGGCGCGCAAACGCCGACTGCTCCGGCGCTACGCCGTCACGCCCATGCGGCGCAGCCATTTTCTGCTGTCGTACTTCTTCTCGCGGTCCGTCTTCCTGGTGGCCGAGCTGGCGGTCCTAATAGCCTTTGGTCACCTCGTGTTCGGCACCGAAGTGCAGGGCGGGCTGGTCAGGCTCATCGTTGTGGCTAGCCTGGGAGCGGCCGCCTTCGCCGCGCTGGGCCTGATGATCGGCGCGCGCCTGGAGAGCACGGAGGTGGCCAACGGCTGGATGAACTTCGTTCAGCTGCCGATGTGGCTGCTCTCCGGCTCGTTCTTCTCGTACGAGCGCTTCCCCGAGTGGCTCCAGCTGCCGATCCGGCTCTTGCCCCTCACGGCCGTCAACGACGCGCTTCGCGGTATCTACAACGACGCCACCCCGCTCGCGGGTCTGAGCTTCGAGCTCGGGGTCATGGCGGCGTGGGGCATCGCGGGCTTCGCGATCGCCATTCGCAGGTTCCGCTGGCACTAGTCGAACGCGGGCTCAGCGGTTGAGCATGTGCACGGATTTTCCGATGGAAGCGGCGGCGGCCTCCATCAAGGCCTCGCCGAGCGTCGGGTGCGGGTGGATCGTGAGCGCCAGATCCTCGGCCGTCGCCACGGTCTCCAAGGCCAGGGCCGCCTCGCTGATCAGATCGCTCGCGCTCGGCCCCACGATGTGGATCCCAACAATCCGCCCAGACTTCGTATCCGTGACGACCTTCACGAAGCCCTCCGTCTCACCGATACTCATCGCCCGGCCCAGCGCCGCAAACGGAAACTTACCCACCTTGATCGGGATACCCTGGTCCTTGGCCTGAGCTTCGGTGAGGCCCGCCGTCGCCACCTCGGGTTCGGTGAACACGATACCCGGCACCGTGACCCAGTCCTTGGCCGCGTGGTGACCGGCGATGACCTCGGCGCACACCTCCCCCTCCTTGCTGGCTTTATGCGCGAGCATGGGCACGCCGCTGACGTCGCCAATCGCGTACACGCCCTTCACGTTGGTCTCGCAGAACTCGTCGGTGGTCACGAAGCCGCGCTGGTCGATGGTCACGCCGGCTTCCTCCAAGCCGATGCCCTTCGAGCGCGGCTTCATGCCCACCGCCACCAGCACCACGTCGCACTCAAGCTTCTGGGATTTGCCGTCGATCGTGACCGTGACGGCTACCGAGCCGTCCGGCAACGTCTCGTACTTCTCGGCGCGCGCGCCCTTGAGCACGTTGGCGCCGCGCTTCAGCAGCACCTTCTCGACGACCTTCACGCAGTCCGGATCGATGCCGGGCAGGAGCGTGTCGGTCAGCTCCACCACGGTGAGGGCCGAACCGAAGCTCTGGTACACCATCCCAAGCTCCAGGCCGATCACGCCACCGCCCACGACCAAAAGCCGCTTCGGGATCTGCGAGAGGCTCACGGCTTCGCGCGCGCCGATGATGCGCTTGCCGTCGAACTCGAAGCCCGGAACCTGAATGGTGGCCGAGCCGGTCGCAATCACGATCGCCTTCTTGGCGACGACGCGCTCCGTTCCGCCGGCCTTCAGCGTCACCTCGACCGTGTTCTTGGAGACGAGCTTGCCGCGGCCCTCGAGGATAGTAGCGCCGTTGGATTTAAGCAGGCCGCGCACGCCGGTCGTCAGCTTCTTGATGATGCCGTTCTTCCACGTTTGCATCTTGGCGGGGTCGACCACGACGCCCGACACCGCGATGCCGTGGTCGGCGATGTGCTTTGACTTCTCGACGTAGTGAGCGTTGGCGATCAAGGCCTTGGAAGGGATGCAGCCCCAATTCAGGCAGACGCCGCCGTACTCTTCTTCCTCGATACACAGCGTCTTCTGGCCGAGCTGGGCGAGCCGAATTGCACAAACGTAGCCGCCGGGGCCGCCGCCCAAAACAATTGCGTCATATTCGTTCGAGGCCATCTTGATGCCCGGGGCATACCCGAAGCCCGTGGCGCTCTCAAGCGCAGCTCCCCCGTCGCTGAAACAGCACAGAAAAGCGATCTAAGCCCGCGGCGTTGGCGCGGAGGAAGCCCTGCGCTGTAGCGCCATGCCGTACACCAGAAACCGACGTTCGGGCCCGTTCTGCCACAACCAAGGCGGGCTCAGCTGAGCAGGCTCGAAGGTCCGAAGCAGCACTGGGTCGTCCTGCAGCGTGAGCTTCAGCAGTCCAGGATGAGCGGAGTGAATCACGTGTCCGGCTTGCACGAGTTCGTCCATCAGCGGCGCGAGATCCGCCTCGTCGCGCGGGCGACCCTCCGGAAATACCGAGGATTCGCAGAGGTCCGTCACGAGCAGGGCCCGCCCGTCAGCGGACGTCAGCAGGGAGAGCACCCGCAGGTGCGTGAGAGTCAGGAACTCGCGCAGCGCGGCGAACAGCGGGTGCCCGTCACCGAGCAGGCTGAGCAGGGTGAGCTGTAGCTGCGTGAGCAGGCAAGCCGACACGACCACATCGAACGGGCCGGGCAGCGCCGCTGCGAGCTGCTTCGCTCCCGCGGTGGGCGCGGCGAGCAGCTCCTGCGGCGTGACCTGCAACTTCGCCCAACGCTCCAAGTGCTCGAACATGCCGGAAGCATCGAGTGGGGCATGGGTGAACACGCGCGCTTGCTCGACTAGGTCGAGCCGTGTTCGAGCCGCCTGAATCGCGGCGGCGTCGATATCAACCAGGTGCACCTCGCTGAAATGGCTGAGCAGCACGGGCAGCTCCAGGTCGTAGCAATTGCCTGCGCCGAGCACGCACAGGCGCCGCCCGCCGCCCGTCGCCTGCTGCCGGGCTAGCTGCGTAAATCGTTCGCGGTGTCCACGGAACGCTTCATAGTGGGAAAGCCCGCTCGCGTTGGAGGCCGCCTGTTCGACGAATTGAAGCTTTAGTCCGCTCATTCGGTCGAGGATCTTGGCTCAGAACCAGCTGGTCCTCTAGACCGGCCCGGAAGCCCGCGTGTCAGGGGGTCGGCGACCGCCCGCGCGGACCGGTAAGCTGGCGAGTTTTCTGGGGCGCGCGGCGGCTGACGGTTGTCATCTGGCACAGAGGGGAGTGACGCTGCGGCCCGACAACCGATCGGAGAACTGCCCGCGACCTGCCAAGGACGCCCCCGCGGGAGAATTCTGACTGGTATCGGCCGCGCGGTGTCACTTACCCACGGCCCACAGGTGGCTAAAGGTGCTGCGCGCACCCGGAGCACCCGTCTCTCGCGTCGAAACAACCCCACGCGCGCAGCTTCAACTCTCAGGTGATGAAACCCATGGCAATTCGCGAAGCTCTCTCCCCCGTCGTCCGCTGCGCTAGCATTGGCGCCCTTTTGGGCGCGCTCCTTGCTGCCTGCGGCGGCTCACAGCCCGCAGAGCCAGTCGCTCCTGCGGCCGCAGCCCCGGCCGAGCCCGTCCCGGTCGCCGTGAGCGAACCTATGAAGCCAGCGCCCGCCGAAGCTGCCAAGCACAAGTCGATCACGGAGGCCCCGTTCGGCACCGTGGAGGGCAAGCCGGTCAAGCTCTACACGCTTACGAACAAGACGGGCCTGGTAGCCAAGATCACCAACCTGGGCGCGATCATCACTGAGTTTCACGTGCCCGACAAGGCGGGCAAGCTCGCGGACATCGTGCTCGGCCACGAGAGCATTGAGCCCTACTTGAAGGGGCATCCGTACTTCGGAGCCACCGTCGGGCGCGTCGCCAACCGCACCCGAAACGCTCAGTTTCAGCTTGAGGGCAAGCCGTACAAGCTCGCCGCCAACAACGCGCCGCACTCGCTGCATGGCGGCAAGGCCGGCTTCGACAAAGTGCTCTGGAGCGCCGAACCGAGCGAGACGGACAGCGGACCGTCGCTCAAGCTGACCTACATATCGAAGGACGGTGAGGAGGGTTACCCGGGCACCGTGACCGCCCACACCATCTACACGCTCACGCATGCGGGCGAACTCAAAGTGGAGATGCTCGCGACGACCGACAAGACCACCATCGTCAGCCTTGCCCACCACAGCTACTGGAATCTAGCCGGTCAGGACTCGGGCACTATCCTGGGCCACGAGCTCACGTTGTTCGCCGACCAGTACACGCCGGGCGATCTCGTCCCGGACGGCAAGGTCAAAGCGGTGAAGGGCACGCCCTTCGACTTCACCACCGCCAAGCTCATCGGCAAGGACATAAAGCAAGCTGGAGGAAAGCCGATCGGCTACGACCTCAACTACATCGTGAACGGCGACGCTCACACGCTGCGCCCCGTCGCGCGCCTGAAGGATCCCAAGTCCGGCCGCGTGCTCGAGCTCTCGGCTGATCAGCCTGGGGTGCAGTTCTATTCCGGCAATTTCCTGGACGGCAGCAACAAGGGCAAGGGCGCCACCTACCAGCAGTACACGGGCCTGTGCCTCGAGTCGCAGAAGTTCCCGAACTCGATCAACGTCCCGGCCTGGAAGGACGAGGTCATTCTGAAGCCTGGCGCCACCTACAAGCACACGATGATCCACAAGTTCACGGCCGAGTAACCCCTGGGCGTTTGGAAAGAACCATGAAGAGCCCGCTCCAGTTTGGCGTCATCGGCACCGGTGAAATCGCCGCAGACTTCTGCGAAGCGCTCACGCGCTCCGACCGTTGTCGAGTCGTCAATGTGGCGGGCACTTCTGCCGAAAAGTCCCGAGCCTTCGCGCAGCGCTTCCAGCTAGAGCGGTCCTCGGAGGACCTGCACGCGCTGCTTTTGGATCCAGCAGTGGACGTCGTTTACGTGGCGACGCCCCACCCGCTACATGAATCGCAGGCGCTCGCTTGCATCGAGATGGGCAAGCACGTGCTGTGCGAGAAGCCGATGACCGTCGACGCCGCCAGCACCGAGCGTGTGATTGAAGCGGCGCGGCGGCGCGGCGTCTTCTTGATGGAAGCGTACATGTACCGCTGCCATCCCCTCATCCCCGCGCTGCTGGCGCGGCTCACTGCGGGGGAGATCGGCGAAGTAAGGCACGTTCGGGCAGACTTCGGCTTCCGTGTCCCTCGGGATCCGAAGGGCCGACTGTTCGATCTCAAGCTCGGGGGCGGCGGCATTCTGGACGTGGGCGGCTACCCCATGTCGCTTGTGCGCCTGATCGCAGGCGTGAGCTCAGGCAAACCATTCGCCGAACCGACACGCCTCCACGCCGTCGGCTTCCGAGGGCCGACGGGGACCGATGAACTCAGCACGGCGGTGCTCGCCTTCGACTCAGGACTCAGCGCGCAGCTCACCTGCGCGGTGCATCATCGTGTCGGCACCGAGGTCGTTCTTTACGGCGAGGTCGGGCAGATCGTGATCGCGGATCCGTGGATCCCCAAAGGCACACGCCAAGGTCTTGAGACCAGCTTTGTGATCAAGCGTGAAGGACAGACCGACGAGACGGTCAGCGTGGCCACCGATCGCGCCACCTACGCGATTCAGGCCGAGGTCGTCGCCGACTCGCTCCCCGCGCTCGAGGCCGCTTGGCCCGCGATGGGCTGGCAGGACTCGCTCGGCAACATGCGCGCGCTCGACGCCTGGCGACAGGCGCTTGAGACCTGAGCGAGCCGTGACGGCTTCGTTCGGCTTCGCCGGAAAAACTTAGGACTATTTAGTAATTCAGATTGCGAGTCCGGCCGGCTTGAGCTAGCCATGGCGGAGGCTGGTTGGGCTCTTGCCCGCCGGATACGTCATGCTGCAGCAACTGGCTCCCTCGCAGAATTCGCAGGCCGAGGCGATGGCCGCCCCGGCGCCGCTGGGCCTCGCCGAGGCTGACGACGCGACGCTAGCCAGGGCGTTGATCGAGCGGGATACGCGGGCGCCGCGCGTCGCCTGGTCCCGGTTTTCACCGATGGTACGGCGGATTTTGCGGCGTTCGCTCGGTCCCGGCCACGACGTCGAAGACATCGTTCAGGACGTCTTCTTGTGCTTGTTCGAACGTGTCCACACCCTGCGTGATCCGGTGGCGTTCAAAGGCTTCGTCATCGCGATCACGGTCAGGACGGCCCGCTACGAGATCCGACGGGCGCGGGTACGCCGTTGGGTTGGCCTGTCACGGACCGCGGAACTGCCCGACACTCGGGTCGTTCATGCCGACAGCAGCGCACAACATGCGCTCATTCACTTCTACCGTGCCTTGGAGCGGCTGAACGCGCGCGACAGGACGGCCTTCGTGCTGCGGTTCGTGGAGGGCATGGAAGCCTCCGAAGTGGCCGAAGCCCTTGAGGTTTCCGTACCCACAGCTCGTCGCTGTTTTACGCGCGCTTGGGAGCGGATCACCTTCTTCGCGCGACGTGATCCATTCTTAGTTGATTACTTGAGTGAGCTTGACGCTACCTGTGAGGAAGGACCCCATGAACTCGGCGGTGGATGATGAAAAGCCGGTAGCGCTCGGTCGACTGGTCAGTCTGGCCCAGCAGCAGCTCCACGGCGATTCGCCGCTTTCTGACGAGGCTGGCTTCGCGGGGCTCGAGGCTCGGATGCCCGGTGCCATCGGCGGTCGGAGCAGACAGCGTGCGCTCGGCTGGATCGGTGGAGCGCTAGCGCTCGGTGGAGCCGCGGCGCTCGCAGGAGTCCTCGTGTGGGCGCCGGGTAGCGAGGCCATCACGTTCGAAGTGGCGGGCGGCCTCACCCGGGACGATGGCAGCATCGTGGGCGCCCGGGCCACCAAGATCCAATTCTCCGACGGCTCGGAGGCCTTGCTCGCTCGTGGCGCTGAAGCTCGCGTGGAACAACTCACCGGGCGTGGCGGACGCGTCGTGCTGAAGCAGGGTGGCATGCACGTGAAGATCGCCAAGAGCCCCCAGGCGGCCTGGACGATTGGTGCGGGACCCTACGACGTCAAGGTGACCGGCACCGCCTTCGACGTGAGTTGGTCGAGCCAGTCGCAGGCCTTTGACGTGCGCATGCAGAGCGGCGCGGTCGTGGTCACGGGGCCCCTCGCCTTCGCGGGCATTCCGCTGAGCGCAGGCCAACACCTGTTCGGCGGCGTCGCCGAGGGCCGCCTGACCGTCGAAGGGAATGACGCTGCTCAAACGGTCGTGCCCGCGGTGCCCACGGCGCGGGAGCCTGCGCCCGGCGCCGATCCCCCCTCCGCGACGCCGAGTACTCCCAGCGTCGCCCCGCGACCCAGCACCGAGGCCGAGTCCCACACCTGGACCAAACAGGTCGCAGAGGGTCACTTTGGCGCGGTGCTGGCGCAAGCGGAGCAACGCGGCCTAGAGCGCACCCTCGCGAGCGGCTCGCTCGCCGAGCTTGCCGCGCTGGCCGACGCCGCTCGTTACGCGGGACGACCTCAAATCGCCAAGCGCGTGCTGCTGGCGCAGCGGCAGCGTTTCGCAAGCTCGCCCGCCGCGCGCGACGCAGCCTTCTTCTTGGGGCGGATCGCGGAGGACTCGGGCGGTGGCGCTACGGAATGGTACGAGCGCTACGTCGCCGAGAGCCCGCAGGGGCCCTACGCTTCTCAGGCTTTCGGCCGAAAGATGATGCTTTCCTACGCTCAGCGCGGCGCCGCTGGCGCCAAGCCCGGCGCCGCTGAGTATCTAAGCCGCTACCCCAACGGCCCGTACGCCGCCGCTGCGCGCAAGATCACCGAGGAGTCCACGCCCACCGCCAAACCATGACGACGAGACGGCGGCTCGCTTCGGTCGCTGTTGGCTGCGCAGTAGCCGCCTTCCTGCTGAGCGCTGCGGCAGCAGCCGAGTATCGGCATCGGATCGTCGTGCTGGAGCCGCCAACTGGGGAGGATGCCGATCACGAACTCATCACCCGGCTGCGCGCGGAGCTTGCCGCGGCCGGCTTCGAAGTGATCGTGTTGCCGGCGGGCGCCACTCAAGATCCCAGAACTGCCGTGGAGTCGGCGGGCCGAGCGCTGCACCCCGCCTCCGTACTCCGGGTGGTGCGCCAAGTCCCAAAGGCCCATGGCAACAAGCCGCCGTCCGAGACGGAGCTGTGGCTGGCCGACCGACTGCTGCGGAAAACCTTCGTGCTACGGCTGAAAGCTGAGGCTGCTGGCCCGAGCGGGGAAGCTGCGCGCATCGCCGTGCAAGCCGTGGAACTAGTGAAGGCTCGCCTGGCTGAGCTGGCCGTCACGCGCGAGCGCGAGCGCGACGGCCCTCCCGCGCCCCCGGCCCCGCCCGCGCCCCGTTCGCAGCGCGGGGCGGCACCAAACCTCGCCGTGGCCGTCGGCCTGCTGCAGAGTGTCCAGAGGGGGCAACAGGCCTTGACTCCTGTGGCGCGGCTGGGAGTCGCGTTGCCAGAGCGCCTTACCGGCGAGACGTTAGCCATCGACCTGCGAGGTAGCTTCCTTGGGCTCGGGCAGGCGGCTCATGTGCGGCGCGCGCCCGGATCGGCCAGCCTCCGGCACACGTTGGCGTCGGTGGACGCGGTCATGCGCTTCCTGCCAAAGGGGCGTGCTCAACCATTCCTGTCGCTCGGTGGTGGGGCGCTGGCCGTGGACGTAGCAGGCGTAGCCCCCGAACCCTACCGCACGGCGTCCGCCCGCACCTGGTCGGGAGTCGTGACCACCGGTGCTGGCGCTTGGCTGCAGCCGCTCCCCGGACTGGGCCTTTCGCTCGAAGCGCAGCTAGTGAACGCTTGGAGCAAGACCATCGTGCGGATTCGGGGCGTGGAGGTCGCCGAGGTGGCAGCGCCCCTGCTTGTGCTGAGCGCCGGCTTGATGGTGGGCTTCTGATGGCAAACCAGCGCCTCTGCGTGCTTCTGCTGTGCGCAGCTTTCGGCTGCGCGCCGAACGTCGTGGACGCAGTGACCGAACCGGCCTTCGCGCCCCCGCCGCTTCCGCCAAGCCCGCTCGAAGGTCAGCTCATCCACCGCTACAGCTTCGACGAGGCCGGCAGCGACGTGCTCGACTCTAAAGGAGCTGCCCACGGCACTGCTGTGGGCACGACGCAACCAGGGGACGGAACGCTGCCGCTCTTGGGCACGACCAGCAATCAGTACGTGAACCTGCCCAATCGGCTGATCTCTGGCCTCCGCGACGCGACGTTCGAAGCCTGGCTCACCTGGGAGGGCGGCATGGCCTGGCAGCGCATCTTCGACTTCGGCACCAACGTCGCGGGCGAAGACGTCAGCGGCAGCACTGGCACGAGCTATCTGTTTCTTACGACCGCGGGGATAAGCCAGGATCCGCTGCCTTCCGCGCTGCGGGTCGCGTACTCAAACAACGGCGTCGCCGACGAGACGTTATGCCAGGGGCAAGCGCCCTTCCCCGTCGGCGTGGCGACGCAAGTTGCGGTCGTCGTGAACGAGGCCGGGCAGACGCTCGCGCTGTTTCAGGACGGCGTGCTCCTCAGCGAAGTCGCGCTAACGCGCCCGCTTTCGGCGATCGAAGACGTGAACAACTGGCTGGGGCGTTCCAACTACATCGCCGACGACGAGTTAGCGGGAAGCTTCGACGAGTTTCGCATCTACGGGGCAGCCCTTAGCCCGCTTGAGCTTGAGAACAGTTTCGCGGCGGGACCGAACGCTGGTCGTGAGTAGCCGAGAGCCTCGCTACGGATACCGCAGCGAGCGTACTCCAGCTGGATAGGGCAAGCTCGAAAGCTCCCGCGCCTGCTCCTCCAGGTGCCGAGGCCGCTTGCTGTACACGTCATCAAATAGCGTATCGGCGAGCAAGAACGGCGCGGCTTCCGCCACTTGAATGGCCGCCTCGATCTCGACCGTAAGCTCCAAGCTGAGCGCGGCATCGCCCGCATCGTCGAGGCCGCCCTCGTCAAACAGGCGCGCGCGCAAGAGCGCGATCGGATCCCGCTTGGCCCAGGCGGCTACTTCCGCCTCGTCACGATAGCGACTGGGATCGTCGCTCGAAGAATGAGCCCCCATACGGTAGGTCAAACACTCAATGAAACTGGGGCCGGCGCCGCTGCGGGCGCGTTCAGCCGCCTGCTGAACGACTTCGAACACCTGCTCCACGTCGTTGCCGTCCACGCGCACGCCCGGCACGCCATAGGCGGCGGCCTTCTCGAATAGCCGAGGATTGGCCGACTGCCTCGCCACAGGCACGCTGATCGCGAATTGATTATTCTGGCAGACGAACACGCACGGCGCCGCGAAGACGCCAGCGAAGTTCAGCGCCGCGTGAAAGTCCGGGTGACTGGTCGCGCCATCGCCCAGGCAGGCGACGCTAATGTCGTCCGTGCCCCGCTTGCGCGCCGCCAGCGCCATGCCGACCGCCTGGGGTAGCTGCGTCGCGATGCAACTCGACCAAGACACCACGTTCACCTCCCGAGCGCTCTGGTGGCTCGGCATTTGACGACCCTTGGCCAGATCGAGCGAGGTTCCGAAAGCCTGGGCCACGTAGCGCTCAAGCGGGAAGCCGCGCAGCAACATGACCGAGCTCTCGCGCAAGGCCGGGAACACCCAGTCACTTTGGCGCAACGCAAGTCCGACTGCGACCGGAGTCGCCTCCTGGCCTGTGCAAGCGCCGTGAAACGCGATCCGCCCCTGGCGCTGCAGCGCGATCAGACGCTCGTCGAGCAAGCGAATGCGCCGCAGGTGGCGATAGAACTCGGACCTCCTCGCCAGCGTCACCGGCTAAGCCTCGCGTGCCCTTGGGACCGAGGCCCCATCGATGCGCGAAAGCGCGTCGGCCACTGCCTCCGGTTCGGCACGCTCGGGCGCGCCCGCCATTTTCACGAGCAACTCGCGTGCCTCGATCAGCTGAGCTCTGCCTGCCGCGGCCACCGCAAGCGTGCGCCGGTCGCGCGACCAAGCCGACAGCCCACGCAAGATCACGGCCTTGGCGCGCGGGTGCCCAAGCTCGGCCAGCGCCACACGCGCGTGCCACGAAACCGGACCGCGGGAGCCCAGGAAGCCAAAAGCGCGGCGTTCAAGGCCCGGCGTCGCCGCACGCAGCCCGAGCGCACCGCACAGCTCCACGGCAACGACCTCGTCTTCGATGTGCTTGATCGCCGGCCGTGCGTTCACCGCCGCGACCACGCGCTCGGCCCCGAGCTGTTCGCCGCGCACGGCCAATAGGATGGCGGCTGCCAGCTGAACCGCGGGACTATCGTCGCGCAACGCCGCCCGCGCCCGCTGCGCAATGGACAGCGGCAGGACGTCAACCGGCCCCGCGGCGAATACCTCTTCAGCCACTCGAAACGCCACGTGCCGCACCTCAGCGTCGCTGTCGCGTGTCCCGGTCAGGATGGACTCGCTGGCACCCTCCGCCTCAAGCCGAGCCAGAGCCACAATCGCTTGGTAGCGGACAGCCGGAAGCACGTCGCCAAGCGCTACCCGCGCCGCGACCCGAGCCACCTCGTCACCGGGAGGCGCCAACTCGCCCACCGCGAGCAAGGCCATCTGGCGCACACCGCCATCGGCATCGCTGGCCGCCGCCACCAAGTCGGCCAGGTGCAGGTTGGCGTCAGCGTCCGCCAAGGCCAGCGCACAAGCCGCACGCAGGCGTGGTTCTGGATCCTGGCCCAGTAACCGCGCCAGGCACGAAAGCGCCCCGCCCTCCCCCGTTCGGGCCAGCCGCTTGAGGTCAAGGACGGCAGAGAGCCTCACCTCGGGCCGCGCGTGCATCACATCGCGTAGCGCCGCCTCAAGCGTGCGCGGGAGCGGCGAGAAGCCGAGCATAGTGCCTAGTCAGCGGAGCCGCTCGGGCTGCCGCCTTGACCGCCGGACGAGTCGCCGCCCGCGGAGGGCGCGCCGCCCAACCCACCCAACCCACCCTCGCCGGCCCCCGCGTCGACAGCGCTGCCACCCGCCCCAGCGCTGCCTGCCGCGCCGGAAGGCACTTCCGCTTGGCAGGCATTGCCCGAACGGTCCTGCGGGATCGGGACCGTAGACTGCGACGCCAGGCAGGCTCTGCTGCCGCGATCCGTGTCGATGAGGAGAGCGCCCCACGCATTGCTCGCGCGTACGTTGGCGCACTCGTAGCCAGCCCGACAGTCGTCAGCGCTTTCGCAGCTGGCCATACAGAAGGCGCGCGCGTAGGGCGAAGGGGACTGGTAGTCCTCGCAGGCCGCAATCGTCGAACGCTGCGAACCGAACTGCACGCAAACCGACTCTTCCTCGGGACACGTGCCGGGCTCGCAATTGTAGACGGTGCAGTAGCCGCCTGGTGCCGTAATGTCACACAAGCGATCGCCGGCAGACGAGCAGTCCGTTGAGATCTGACACTCATCGCCGATCTGAGACTTGCAACCGAGCGCGAGGGCGAAGGCCGCGACGAGCAGGAGGAACCGGACGGACGGGGGTGCCATGAGCGGGCGGATCCATAGCATTATCCCCGCGAAGCCTGCGAGGGTCGCTGTGGATTTGCCGAAATTCTTGCTTCCTTGTCCGGCATCGGACAAGAACCCGGGGCGGTGACCGCACCGCTTCCCCGCGCGCATCATGGCCACCTACATCACCGAAGATTGTATCAACTGCGGCGCCTGCGAGCCGGAGTGCCCGAACGAAGCCATCTCCGAAGGCGATTCGATTTATCTCATCGATCCGGAGCTTTGCACCGAATGTGTTGGGTTCTACGACCACGAGGCGTGTCAGGCCGTCTGCCCGGTGGAGTGCTGCCTGCCGGATCCGAAGCATGTGGAGGGCGAAGCCGACCTGCTTGAGCGCGCGTTGCGGCTGCACCCCGACGACAGCGAGCTGGCGCAGCGCGCCAGCGCGAACGTGTTGCCGTCTCGGTTCCGCAAGTGAACGGCTGGCAGACCTGGCTGGCGGGCAGCCTGCTCGTGCTGGGCTGCGGCGGTGGCGGTCCGCTGCTTCACCCCGCGCACACACTCCCCGAAGGGCGCATCAGCTTCGCCGCTGGGAGCAGCGGTCATTTCATGGCCGGCAAGCTGGCCCGAGCCAAGCAGGAGCTGGACGCCGCGCCTGGGGTTGCGGGAGGCGCCGTCAGCGCGGACGAGCGTCTTGCGTTCACGCGCGGCGCACTGGCCGTGCTGGCCGTCGCGCCGGGAGTGGCCCCCTTCCTGGCCGCCCGAATCGGCCTCGCCGCGGACAATGAGGTCGGTCTGGGCTACACGGGGCGCACGACGCGGCTCGATTTTCGGCATGCCTTCGCTTCGCAATCCTATGCCCTCAGCGTTGGTGTTAGCGGCTTGGGCGTGCTTTCGCGCGCTGGCGATGCTCCGCGCGACGAAGTGACCCAGCAGGAGCCAGGCGGCGGGCTGCGCTTCGCCAAGCTCACGAGCGCTAGCGGCTACGGCGCGGAGCTTCCATTCCTGGTCGGCTACCGCAGCGCCGCGGACGTGGTCGTGCTGTGGACGGGGCTGCGCGCCGGCTTCGAACGAAGTCGCTACGAGATTTCGCTCGTCGTCACCCCCGACACCGCGCTCAGCTCGGACGCTGACGCGACGCGCTTCTGGGGTGGCGGGCTTTTGGGCTTCGCCGTCGGGCTCTCGCCCATTCAGGTCCGCGTCGAGCTCGATGCCGCCTACGAAAGCGTTTCGGGCAGCCTGCTGACGGGTCAAGGTCGCGTCCGCGCCGACCTCGCCGGCTGGTCCGTGACGCCCGCGGCCGCCATCGCGGCCAGTTTCTGAGGCTGACGCGCGGTCCCCTTGCCTGGCCGGGGGCTTGCGCCTACCCTTTGTCCGTGCCCCTCAAGCTCCCGGCTCCCGCGTTCGGCCTGCTGCTTCTGGCGAACGCCTGCGGCTTCGTGCAGACGGACGGCCCGACGGAGTCGACCGCCACCACCACCCACGCTCTCGTGCGCATTGAGCGAAGCGCGTTCATTGGGGCCGAAGCGGCGGCGACCGGCAGTGCCTTCGCGGGCATCGTGCGCATGCCAAGGGAAGTGGATCCCGAGGAGCTGCTGAGCCTCTCCGGTATGGGGCTCGCGCTGCCGGCTGCTGGCCAGTGCTTCACCTCGACTCGCGAACGCGCCGCGGCCCCCGAGAGTCTGCTCGGGCACGCCGAGTTCGTGGACGCAGGGGACGTCCTGCTCGGCGCGACCGAGACTCAAACGCAGCTCGCGCCCCGCGCATTCCCCAGCTCGCAGACCGAGCTACTGTCGGGCGTGGTCTATACCTCGCGTGACCAGGCTTCTGAGCCCTTCCCCGGCGGCGCCCGCTACGTCCTCAGGACCACCGGCAGCGAGCAACTGGCCCCGCTCGAGGTTTCGGTGGAAGCGCCCCAGTTGCTCTCGGAGCTCTCGCTGGGCGGCGCGCCACTGGCCGAGGTCAACCAGGTGCTGGGCGAAAGCGGACTGCTCCTTGGCTGGCAACCGGGCGACCCACGCGATCTCGTGTACGTCGAAATCAGCGGAGCTGCGGGGCCTGTTGGGGTGTGTTCCTTCCGCGACTCGGACGGAGCAGGCCAGCTGCCTCGAGGGCTATTGGGCGCGAGCGGCACCGGCACGCTTTCGTTCCACCGTCTGCGCGAGGTCGCGGCGGACGTGGCCTCACTCGACGCCACTGAGGTGCGTTTCGACTTCGCGTTGTCCGCCCAAGTCGCCTTCCGCTGAGCCAGACTAGCTCGCCGGCCTCGCTGCCCCGTCCCGCACGATGAGCGCTCCGCACCGCGTCTATTTCATTCCCGGGATGTTCGGCTTCGGCAGGCTAGCCGGCTACGACTATTTCAATCACGTCCGCGTCGGGCTTGAGCAGCGCTTCCGCGACGCGGGGCGACAGGTGCTCTTCGAGGACGTGCCGGCGCCGCCGACGTCGTCAATGCGCTATCGCTCGCGCATCGTGGCCGGCACCATCGAGCGCACGGCCGGTAACGACGGCGGGCCGATCCACCTGCTTGGCCACTCCACCGGCGGTTTGGACGTGCGCCTAGTCATGTCTCCCAGCGCGAGCCTTGGCCTGGAGCCAGCGCTGCTTGAATGGCGAAATCGAGTTCACAGCGTGGTGTCGATCAACGCGCCTCACTTCGGCACGCCGGTAGCGGGCTATTTCGCGACGGTGTCGGGCACGCGCGTGCTCTACGCGCTCAGCCTACTCACGGTCATTTCGCTATCGGTGGGCGAGCCCCCACTGGCGATCCTTTCCAGATTGCTGACGGGCTTGGGCGGCATCGACACGATTTTCGGCGGAGACGTGCGGCTCTTTAGCCGCATCACCGACAACATCCTGCGCTACGTCGACAAGGACGCGCGCAGCGAGATTGGCGATTTCTTGAGCAAGGTCCGGACAGACCAGGGCGGCATCATTCAGCTCATGCCCGAGTCGATGGACCTGTTCAACGCCGCGGTCGAAAGCGATCCGCGGGTGCGCTACGCCTGCGTGGCTTCCGCAGCCCCTGCCCCGCGCGCGCTACGCTTCGTGCGAAGGCTCCGTTCTCCGTATGCGGCCCTGACCGCTGCCATCTACTCGACGCTCTACCAGTTCGCGAGCAAGGTACCGGACGTGTACCCCTACGCGCGTCCGAGCGAGCGCGAGCTCACGTTGCTACGCGCGGGGATCGACCACGAGATCACGGATTCGGCGAACGACGGCATCGTGCCCACGTTGAGCATGCTGCACGGCGAGCTGATCTGGGCCGGAGAAGCCGACCACCTCGACGTGCTCGGGCACTTCTACGACGCGGAGCCGGGCGACTCGCCGCATCGGGACTGGATCACCAGCGGCGCTCGCTTCTCGCGAAAGCGCTTCAACGCGCTGCTCGACGCCATGGCCTCGTTCCTACTCAAGGCTTGAGCGGAACACGGGCGGGCTCGTCTACCGGCTTCGCTCCCGGCGGTCGCGCCGGTAGCGAGGCCGAAGGCTTGCCGGCGATGACGTAGCTCAGCGTGCGCGGCCTACCCTCGCGCAGGTAACTCACCTCGAGCTTGTCGGCCTGGCGCACGGCTTGAAACGCCTCAAACGCTTGCACCTCACGCTCAATGCCCATGCCGTTGACGCGGGTCAGGACATCCCCGGGCTGCAGATCGACTCCGCTCCACAGCTCCGGCGGCTCGAGCCGAACGACGCTCCAGCCCCTGAAGGTGCCCGCCGTGAGGCTGGGCTCAAGCTCGACATGTGACAGGAACGCGCCAAGCCCGGAATCCACGACTCGCTCGACCGCGGCCCGCTCGAGCGTGCCAGCTGGCCCGAAGGCAGGCGTCGACGCCGCGCTGGCTACGGCCGGCGAATCGAGGGTCGTGACCGCACCGGCCGGCATGGGCTCGTCGATATCTGGGTATTGTGACGAGGCGCAGCCCAGCTGGGCCAGAGCGAACAACAGCGGCAGGCGCGAGTGGGAGGTCACGGCCGCGAAGCATGGGCCATACGGCCGAATATGCCAAGTTTTTGCCCCGTCGAGCGGCCCTTGGGCAGAGATCTTGACCCACCCTGCGGGCCCGGGCGTGATGCCGAAAAGTGACAGGCTGGATGATCCCGTTGGCGTTGGCGGCGCTGCTCCTGGTGACGCTACGGCTGAGCCGACGGCCACTTCCGGGGAAGACCTGGCTCCTTTTGCGCTGCCTCTTCCCCTCCTGGCGTTTCTTCGAAGGAATCGAACCGGGTGCCAGCCTCACGTTTCGGGTGGCAGCCCTTGGAGGAAGCTTCGGGCCTTGGCAGGAGGCCCTGCCACCGCCTTCGCTCGGAGCCTTTTCGGTCGTCCTCAACGCCAGCGGCAACCTGACGCTGGCGAGTCAGTCCATTGTCGAGCAACTGCTCGACGAGCTCGACGGCACGCCGAACGACACCGCCAAAGAGCTGGTGGCGTATCGTCTGGTTCAGCGGCTCGTCGAGACACGCATGACGGAAGTCGGTGTTCGGTCCGCGCAGCCGCGCTATCAGTTTCGGATCGCGCCTGCTCTAGCCGCTGAGGCCGCCTTCTTCGTTTCCGACGAACACGCCGCCTGAGCCGGCCCCAGCCATGAACCCCTCACTGGCGACCACGCTGCTCTGGACCGAACGCCTGATCGCGCTGGCAACGCTGCTGCAAACCTGTGAGCTGCTCCAGGTGCATCGGGCCTTCCGCGACGAAGGCCGCTTTTCGTGGCCGATCCTACGCGCCGACCACGCTGAGCTTCTGCGACCTCTGCGCTGGCTGTTCGCTGCGTTGCTCCCGTATCGGCCCTTCCTCGCGCTGCTCGGGCTGCGGCTCGTGGCGAGCGCCGCGCTGCTGCTGACCGGGCTGCCTGGCCTCGCGCCGCTGCTGCTGCTCAGCCAAATCGCAATTTGCGTCCGCTTTCGCGGCGCCTTCAACGGCGGCAGCGATTACATGAGCGTGGTCATCTTGCTCGGATTATCCGGCGCGTGGGCGAGCGCCCACTCCCCGCTGCTGGTCAAGGCCTGCCTAGCCTATATCGCGGTGCAGGTCGTCCTCTCCTATTGGATCGCCGGGGTGGTGAAGCTCCGCCAGATCGGTTGGCGCCGCGGCGAGGCCCTGCGTGCCTTCGTGTCGTCAGGTCGTTATGGCACGCCGGCCTGGCTCGTCCGTTGGTTGGCGCTCCCAGGCGTGGCTCGCGTGCTCTCGTGGAGCGTGCTGGCCTTCGAGTGCGGTTTCCCGCTGGCGCTCGCCGGACCGCGCTTCGCGCTGCCGCTGTTGGCCGTCGGACTGAGCTTTCACGTGGGCAACAGCCTGGTGTTTGGGCTGAACCGTTTCCTCTTCGCGTGGCTCGCCGCCTACCCCGCGCTGTTCTATTTCAGCGCGCAGCTGGCGCAGTCGTAGCGGGCTCGACCGGGCGCCTCCGTCTACTTTTTCGGCTCGAAATAGGCCGGATCCACCGCCGCCACGGCAGCCAGGATGCTGGCCGCTACGTCCGAGACGGCGCCCACTCCAGAGATGTGAGCCACGTGGTCGTGCGGCACCAAGCTCTCGGCCTCGTGATAAACAGCGCAAAGCCGCGACTGGATCTCGCGCGACTCGAACATCTCCTCGAACCCGCCGCGCGCGCGACGACGCTCCTCCGCGACCTCCATCGGCACATCGATCACCACGGTGAGATCGGGGCGCAGCGCCGCGGCGTTCAGCTCTCGGATCCAGGGAACGACCTGCTCACCGCCCGGTGCGGTCACCGACTGATAGGCCAAGCTCGAAAGATCATAGCGATCGCTCAGCACCACAAAACCGTTGCGCAGCGCGGGCACGATCGTCGAATCCAGATGATCCATGCGGTCGGCCGCGAAGAGTAGCGCCATCGTCGACCAGGCGAAGGCCCGAGGACCCTCAGGGTCGGCCACAAACAAGCGACGCTGCAAGACCTGCCGAATCAGCACGCCTATCGGGCCCGTGCTCGGCTCGCACGTCTCAACCACCTTCAGCCCACGCTGGCGCAGCGTCTTGCCCAGAAGCTTGGTGTGCGTCGTACTGCCGGAACCGTCGATGCCTTCGACGACGACGAAGATGCCAGGGAAACGGCGCTCGGTGGGGCTTGGCTCACTCATCTTGGACCTCGATCTCAGGGTCCTCACCCAGTACCAGATTGTCGATCAGGCGGGTGCTTCCAGCGAAGGCGGCGACGGCCAGGAGCGCGCGCTCGCCCGTCGTCTGCTCCGCCGACCAAGGGAAAAGCTGCTCGGGATCGGCCAACTCAACGTATTCGACGCGCAGGCCGGCCGAAAGTAACGCCTCCCGCGCAGGAGCCAAAAGGGCTTGGGCTCCGCGCTGCCCGGTCGCGAACACCCGCGCAGCCCGGGTCAACGCTCGCGGGATAGCCAGCGCGCGACGACGCTCCTCCGGCGCAAGGTACAGGTTGCGTGAGCTCAAAGCTAAACCGTCGAAGTCGCGCACGGTGGGCTGGCCTACCACTTGAACCGGGAGCAGCAGATCGCGCGCCATCCGTTCGATGATCTTCAGCTGCTGGTAGTCCTTGCGACCGAAGACCGC
>JANNWK010000351.1:0-1936 GCA_031408355.1 Myxococcales bacterium | reverse complement strand
GGGACCACAGCGCCGATGACCCAAGTCGTGTTCCAGGCTGCCAGAATCCCCCGACGATAAACTACGACCTCTCGTGGTCCCTCGAGGCGCCCCTGGTCGAGCCAGAGATCGCGCGTTTCTACAGTGTGACCCTGTATTCGGAGGCGGACCCGACCTTGTCCACGCAAGACACCTGGCCGTTACCGGAGCAAAGCCAGGCCTTCGAGGTCACGCTGCCTCGCTGGGACACCCAGCTCGGGCATGCGCCGTGCGTCCGGCTGACCCTGTCGGATTCCACAGGCCAAAGCAGCGTCGTGCACGACGCCTGCGGCGCTGCTAGCTGCACACTCGAGTCCTACGACGGCGAGACTTCGCCCTGCGAGCCGAGCGAGGGCTGTGCATGCCGAGCCGCCGGCCAACCCCGCGGTTCAAGCTCCGCGCTCGCGCTGCTTTTGGCGTTCAGTCTGGCCCGAGTGAGGACGAGGGCGAAGAGGGGCCCTCATTCCGGCCACTAGCGCAGCGCGTTGGGCCTGTGCAGAAATAGGCCTGCCCCGCCGCCCAGCTGGGCGGCTCGCCACGAGCGAGACCGGGCTACCCAGACCCCCTGACAAATGCAATGCCCTAGTTATGAGCACTCTCGAAAGGCAGAACAGCACGGAACCGATCGGCCATGAGCTGTTCGGCTCGGGCGCGGCGCGCGTCATGTTCATGAATGATTGGTTGTGCGACACGTCAACTTGGCAGTCTGCGCGAGCGTTTCTGGATGTCGGGAGGTTCACGTTCGCGTTCGTCGATTTGCGGGGCTACGGCAGATCCCGCGAGCGCGCTGGCGCGTTCACTCTGGAGGAGGCCGCAGCGGATCTGCTGGCGCTCGCTGACGCGCTGGGTTGGAGGCGGTTTGCAGTCGTCGGGCACTCGATGAGCTCGCTCATTGCGCTGCACCTGGGGCAGCATCACGCGGATCGGATCGAGCGCGTGGTCGCCGTGACGCCCCCACCACCCGCTGGCTTCGGCGCCGATGAGGCGACGCTTTCGGCATTGCGCGGCCTAGCACTGGCCGAGGATGCCGGGCGTCTGGCATTCTTCGAGCAGCAGCTCGGTTCACGGTTGTCGCCGCGCTGGGCGCATTACAAGGCGGAGCGCTGGCGTGCCACCGCCGATCCAGTGGCGGCGGCAGGCTACGTGGCGATGTTCGCCAAGGACGGCCTGCCCGACCGGTCCGCGCGGATTACGCTGCCTGTACTGGCCATCACCGGCGAGCAGGACGCGCCACCCATGCGACGAGAAGCCGTTCTGAGGGGTCTTGGTCCGCTATGCGACGAGCTAGTGGTCACGCCTCTGGTGGATTCGGGTCACTATCCTATGCAGGAGCTGCCTCCGCTCACGGTCGCGCTGGTCGAACGCTTCCTCGCCAGCCCGGAGTTGGCGCCCGGTCCGTCCGTGTAGGGGAACCGCACCAAACATGCCCAAACATGCTTGCTTTGTGCGGCGGGATCGGCCGGCGAGGGTTTCGGCGCGCGGGGTTATCGATTAAACAAGCTGGGTGGCCAAACGGGTTGAGCGCTGCGCTGATGCCCCGCGTCTTGTCGCGGCCGCGGCTGCGGTCGCCGGCATGGCCTGCTTCGCGCTCTCTGCGTGTACGGGTGGCGGCACGGGCTCGGAGTCGCCGGCGGGCCCAGGTCATGCGGGAAGCACTTCAGCGGGCGGCAGTAGCAGCAGCAGTGGCCCCGGGGACTCTTCGACGGCTTCGGCCAGCGTCGCGCGCAGGCTGACGCGCAGTGAGCTGACGAACACGCTGCGCGATGTGTTGGGGGACGATAGCGGAGCGCCGGGCAAGCTGCTGGCTGAAGATGAGTATCGGCCGTTCGACAACGATTACACGGTGCAGCGCGCCTCCAGCGCGTTGATTGATGCTTTGGAGGCGCTGGCCGATGACGTCGCGGGGCGGGCCATGCTG
>JANNWK010000350.1:0-2692 GCA_031408355.1 Myxococcales bacterium | reverse complement strand
CCCCAGGTAGTCGTCGGCGATGGCACGCAGCTCACGTTCCTTCATCCGCCCGGCGGCTATCAGCACGAGCTTCACGGACGCCGAGCCCCTTCGCTCTCACGTGCTCGGCTGTGCTGGGACGCTGACTCGGTTGGCGTCCATCCAGAGACCGTCTAGGTCGTACAGGGCCCGAGTGTCCGCCAAGAAGACGTGCACCACCACGTCCACGAAATCGAGCAGGACCCATTGCCCGCGTGGCAAGCCTTCGATCGAAATCGCGTGCCAGCCTAGCTTACCCAGCGCCTCGTCGACGGCGTCGGCGATAGCGGCGACGTGGCGATCCGCGTGACCCGTCGTGAGCACCAGGTAGTCCGCGTAGTCCACCTTGCCTGCCAAATCGATGATCTCGACGCCCATCGCCTTCTTGTCGAGAGCGGCGGCGGCCGCGGCCAACGCCATGCGCTGCGCTTCGGTCGCGTCTCGGGTGGGCTTGGTCGCGGCGCGCAGCGGGCTGGGCTTCAGGCTGCTGCGGGTATACTTCTTGAGAACCTTAGACTTTGTCTTCATGTTTGGAGCAGGGTCACCGAACCGGGAACAAGCACGTCGGGAGCGCTACCTAGCCCCGAAGTTGGCCGTCGCCAAAGACGACCCACTTTTCGGCCGTTAGGCTGTCCAGACCCATGGGCCCATAGGCATGCATCTTGGAGGTGGAGATGCCGATTTCAGCGCCCAGCCCGAGCTCGCCACCGTCGTTGAAGCGCGTCGAGGCGTTGACGATCACGCAACTGGCATCTATCTCACGCACGAAGCGCTGCGCACTTTCGTAAGAGCGCGTAATAATCGCCTCGGTGTGATTGGAGCCATAGCGCTCGATGTGATCGATCCCCGCTGACAGATCACGTACCACTTTGACGGCTAGGATCTTGGCCAAGAACTCCTGCCCGTAGTCGTCGTCCGCGGCGGGCAAGGCCTGCGGCACCAAGGCCCGGGTCTTGGGACAACCGCGCAGCTCCACACCCGCCTCGCTCAACTTGGCGGCGACGCCTGGCAGCAAGCGTGCAGCCGCTGCTTCGTGAACCAGCAGGCACTCGAGCGAGTTGCAGGTCCCAGGGCGCATCGCCTTGGCATTGACCGCAATGCTAGCGGCAGTTTCGAGCTCCGCGTCTTCGTCCAAGAACAAGTGACAGACGCCCTTGTAATGGAGCACGACGGGAACGCGCGCGTTCTCCGAGACGAAACGTACGAGCCCCTCCCCGCCCCTCGGAATCACCAAGTCGAGCAGCCCGCTCAGCGTCACGAGCTCGCGCACGCTGTCGCGATCACCCGGCGCCACGATCTGAACCGCGTCGGCCGGCAAATCTGCGGCCGCCAAAGCCTCCTGAACGATGCGCCCGAGCACCGCGTTCGTGCTTGCAGCCTCTTTTCCCCCCCGCAGGAGCACGGCGTTGCCGGCCTTCAGGCAGAGCACCCCGGCGTCGATGGTCACGTTGGGCCGCGACTCGTAGATAATACCGATCACGCCGAGAGGAAGCCGTTCGCGTCCGACGAGCAGCCCGCTGGACAGTCGCTGCATCGGGCCCCGGCTGCCCACCGGATCCGCCAGGGACATGACGTGCTCGACGGCCTTGGCCGTGGACTCGACGCCCTTCGCGTCCATGCGTAACCGATCGAGCAAGGCTGGCGAAAGCCCCGCCGCTGCGCCCGCTTCGAGATCGCGTTGATTAGCGTCGCCGATAGCCGCGCTCGCAGCCCTCAGGCGCTGGGCAATCTCGCGCAGGGCCTGGTCCTTCTGCTTGCGACCAGCTAGGGCAAGTTGTTTCTTTGCGGCGCGGGCCAGAACGGCTTGTTCACGAACGGAGCTCACGGGGTACCTTTTGGGAGCGTAGCACCACTTCCGCCCGAGCCTTCTGGAGGAGCGTCGGCTGCGCCCGCCATCCCTCCGGGGGTGGCCGCCTCGCCGGTGCGAGGCGAGGTCAAGGGCGGCGCCGGCAGGCTCGTCGAAGCGGCCGGCCAGGGCTCGACCTGCGGCATCTGGTATTCCGGTGGCGGCAACCCAGCCGGTCGTGGCGCCGCGGAACAACCCAAGGCCAGAGCCAGCGCGAGCAGGCTCGCCCTCATAGCGAAAGCCCTGCGTCGGGCGCGACCGGCGCGATCGGCAAGCCCGGCTCGGGCTCTCCAGCCTGGGGAACCCCGCCGCCAGCTCCAGGCGCGGCCCGCGGTTGCCGGGGCACGTCAGCGGCTTGGACCCCCGGTGCAGCCTCGGTACCGGCAGCCAACGCTCCCAGCGCGCGCGGCGGGGCTGCCGCGATTTCCGGCTTGAGCGGAGGCGGAGGCGGCTCCGCCGGTGCGCTCGGACAACCGGCGAGCAGAAGCGCGGCCGCAGCGGCGTAACGTCCTGTCACGACCAGCGCTCCTCGTCCACCGCGCGGAGCGTGTCCTCGAGTCCATACTCGGGCCGGTAGCCAAGCTCCGCGCGAGCCCGCTCGTCGTCCACCATGCAAACATAGCGAATGAAGTCGAGCTCCGGCGCGGGGAACGACGTGAGGTGAAAGCGAAACAGATTCTTCACGGCTACCTTGGCCAGCGAATGGGGCACGGAGACCACTCGACGGTGAAGCGCAGCCAAGGCCTTCGAAAGAGCCAGCGGCTCAGGCCCACCGATGTTGAAGATCCCACGCCGCCCCGGCACGAGCGCTCGCTCGATGGCGCTAAG
>JANNWK010000349.1:0-2310 GCA_031408355.1 Myxococcales bacterium | reverse complement strand
CTTGACCGGATTGAGCACCAACGAGTCGAATTTGAGCCCGTGTCGCTTGGCCAACTCCTTGCCAATGTAGCGATCGATCGACGGCACGGCCGCTGATAGCCGCAGGTCGTCCGAGATGAGCGGCCCCGGTACGCCGCGCGCGCCTGTCAGTAAGAACGGTAAGGCTCCGTGCCCACCCAGCGAGCCTCCGTTCGAATCCTGACCGTTTCGAAGCTCGATGCCGCCCATGAAGATGATGTCGCTCTTCAGGTCGCGCAGCGGCTGGAGCGGTGAGTAGCGGTGCGCGACGGGCACCTCGGCATCGAGCGGAATGTTGAAATCGGTCACGCCCCCGGTGGGCCTGTAGACTTCCTCCTTCACGCCGTTCGGGACCGCGATCGTGACGAAGCGCTTGGCCGGGGTGAGCGACTGCGTGAGCCCCGGCCGCGAGGAGAGTAGGGGCAGAAAGGCGGCGCCGACGCCCAGACTCGAGAGCAAAGCGCGACGCGAGAAGCGCGAGCTTCCGGGCTGGGAGCGTGTGGCTCGTCGGTTCATTGGGTCACCTCAGCTACGGCAGGAGCGCGGTACAAGAAGGAACGAGTCGTCGTCAGCGCGACCAGCAGCTCCGAGAGTTGGTAGCCCGAGGCCGCGAAGGCCTGGTAGGCGCTTTCCAAGGTGTGGTCGTCGGCGCGCGACTCTTCGCGAGCAAAGCCAAAGCGCAGCCACTGCCGCGTCAAGCAGGCTCGCACGTCTTGACTCTCGGAGAGCACGCTCATGAGCCCGCCCACGTCCGAGAAAGTCGGATCTTGTCCGTCTAAGCTCACCAGTTTGCCGGACGCGTCGATCGGCTTTCCTGCCTCTTCAGCGCGGTAGCCGCCGACCGCATCAAAGTTGGCGAAGCCGAAGCCGATGGGGTCCGTCAACTCGTGGCACGTCCTGCAAGGCTCCACGGCCATGTGCAGGGCATGCCGCTCGCGCACGGTGAGCGACGGATCCGGGGGCGGAAGCGCCGGGACATTGGCGGGCGCTGGCATCAGCGAACCGCACAGCACCCGCTTCCGGATCACCGAACCTCGCTTGGTGGGGTCCCCTTCATAGGCATTGGAGGTCGCCGTAAGAAAGCCTGCCCGCGTGAGCAGGCCAGGGCGCACGCTGCCCGCCGCTCGTGGCAGCAGGCTTGAACCCGCGCCGGCTTCAACTCCGTAGAGCCCTGCAAGTCCGGGATCCACGAACACTTGCTGCGAAAGGAAGAGGTCCTTCACGGTGCCGCCGCCTCGGAACAATGCGTCGGTGAAGGCGGCCAGTTCGTCCTCCATGGCCGCGGCCAGGCTGGCGTTGTAGCTCGGGTAAAGCGCCGCGCTCTTGCTCACCCCGGAGAGATCCACTCCCAGCCACTGCAGGTGGAAGTTGCGCATGGTGGCTTCCGCCTTGGAAGAAGCCAGCAGCCTGCGCGCCTGCCCCTGCACCCCAACGGGCGTGGCCAACTGCCCTGCCGCGGCGGCCTGCAGCAACTCGGGATCCGGGATCGAGCTCCAGAGCAGGAACGAGAGGCGTGAGGCCACCTCATGGCCACTCAGCTTCACCAAGCCATCCGCAGATTTTGCGGGCGCCACAGGTCCCAGCTCCCAATGGTAGAGAAACCCAGGCGACTGCAGGATGGCCGCGATGAGCACGCGAACCGCCGCTTCGACGGACAGAAGCAGCTCACCGCGTAGCTTGCTCGAGTAGAGCGACGAATAGTCGGCGCGCTCCGCCGTGCTGAGTGGTCGCCGATACGCCCGCGCCGCGAAACCCTCGAGCAGGCCTTGAACGCAGGCGTCTTCCGCTCCGGCTTGTGGGTCACAACCCGCGAGGATGGTCAGGTCAGCGCTCGCGGCCAGCTGTTCCGCGGCCTTCTGTAGGGCCTGAACCGTGACCTCCGAGGCGAGTCCCGCCGTAGCGAAGCCGGAGGTGCCGGCGACGTCACTCGGCAACAGCTCTGCGACGTCGCCCGCGCCGCCGAACAGATCCGCGAGTGCGTTGCGATACTCGGTGCGGTTCAACTGGCGGAGCGGCATGTAACCGGCAGCGTTCGGATCCGCCGCCGTGCTACCCGGCGACCAAGCGCTCGGCTCCGTCAGGCTCGGATCGTCGCCCACACCATTCGCCGGTTGACTCGGTCCCGACCCAGGCCGAGCTCCTGCGGAGTCATCGGGGCCGATGACTCCGTTGCAGGCCACGCCCGTCACCAGTAGCGCGAAAAGTGGGTAGGTGTAGGCGCGGGACAAGCGGAGCATCACCACCCTGGTGAGTGCCGCGCTGGTCGGTTTCGGCTCAAGTTTCTTTGGGAGG
>JANNWK010000348.1:0-2385 GCA_031408355.1 Myxococcales bacterium | reverse complement strand
CATTTCGAGCCCGGTGGCGACGCGCCCGCCAGCGCCGAAGTAGTAGGCGAACTCGCGCAGCGGACGCGGCAGCCGAGCCAGATCGCCCCGATACGCGTCTGACGCGAAGGCGTGGACGCCGCCATAGGCCGGGCCGGCCTCAAGCTTGGCCCGAAATCGGCTAGGGCCCGCGGCTCGCCGGTACTCGAGGAAAAGCCCAAGCGGCTCGATGAAGGCCGCGCGGTCCAAATCGCCAGGTTCGCGGCGATTGTAGTCGTGTAGCAAGTAGCTGAAGCCGACCCTTGCGCCCGTGGCGACGCCACTACCGTGCAGCGACTGAGCCGTCCCGCGCGCGGAGCGGACGTAATGCCCCGCCAGCACGGCGTGCGTCTCGAAGGCGAAGTCGGAGAGCCCGTGTTCGGCCACGGCCGCCTTCAGCGACATCCCCGACAGGTTGGCGTCGCTGAACCACTCCTGACGCTCGGCGGGCCCGTCGTAGCCGGGCAAGCGAGCCAGCCTCTCGGACAGCTCGATACGCGCTTCCGGACGTGTAGTGCCCGCCGCGAGAGGCCCCTGCGCTCCTTCCCTGACCGCCCCCGCCCCAAGCGAAAAACGGAAGGCGTGCCACTCTCGCTCTGGGCGGCGGCCCGACAGCCGCGACAGTCGGACTCCATCAAGCCAGTCGTTGAGACTCGTGATCGGGCCAAAGGCGATGCCGAGCGCGCGATTGACCGTGGTGGGACTTCCGCGATCGAAGAAGCCGGCTAGTTGAGTGAACGGTTCGCCCAGCGCCATGCCGGCGATGGGCGTGACGAGCATGTCATTGGCGCTCACCCGCTCCGTGACCTCTCCGAAGTACTCCCAGACGAGCGAGCCGGTGAAGGCGAAGCCGAGCGATTCGGCAATGCTCAGGCGATTGCCGCGCGCGGAGAGGTAGTATCCCATACCGCCTGCGGGGTGCCCCCGAAAGTTGGTTGCGAACGCGTTGTCGTCGTGGCCAAAGCTGCCACCCTCCAGCTTGCGCTTGAAGACGTCCCAGCGGTACTCAGGGTCCCAGCTTTCTCGGGCACTGGTGAGGTACCAGAGGAATCCCATGGCGAAGAAGCTCTGCAGCTCAAGGACGGCACGCAGGTACGTTGTACGGCTGGGCCCTTGATACTCGAACGTTGCCGGCGTCGACCTGTCGTCTGGGGTTTGCGCCTGTGCGGACGCTGAGGTCAGCGGGATCTGGACCGCAAGCGCGCCTGCCAGGACCCAGACCGCGGCGGGACGCGTGACTGGGACGCACAGAGCCATGTCTTGGTCAGCCTTTGCAGGTGTCGTGCCGAACGACAGGGTTTGCGATCGGGCAGCCGCGGCGACGCCGCGGGTCAGAGTTGGCGCAAGATCCGCGGCGCGCCGCAGTTTCTGCGCGCGCAGACGCCTAGCCTGCGCGAACGTCGATCTTCCGCGGCTTGGTGTGGGCGGCCTTACCGAGCCTCAGCTTGAGGACGCCGCACGCGAGTTCCGCGCTGATACTGGTGGGATCGATCTGTTCGCTGACGCGGAAGGTCCGAGTGTAGACGCTCGCTGCATCTCCGCTACCGCGCCGACCCTCGATGCGTAGCTCGGGAGCCTCGAAGCTGACTGAGAGCCCCCCGAGCTCGACGCCGGGCAGATCCGCCAAGAGCAGCAGGGCGTCGCTCCCTTCATAGATATCCACGGGGAGCGGCAGCTCGCGTGCGCGCGTGGCGCTCGGGCCAGCTTCGTTGGTTGGTTTCACGGACTTGTCTTCCTGGGAACGATTGAGATTGAAGAACGACATGGTGTAATCCTTTGGGCAGCTGCCGATCAATCGGCCTTGACGACGATCTGCCGCGGCTGAGCCTCGGCGACCTTGGGTAAGGTGAGCGTGAGCACGCCGAGCTTGAGCGTGGCCGTGGCCTTCTCGGCATCGACGCGCGCCGGGAGGTCGAAGCTCCTGTCGAAGCGGAACGGGACCCGCTCTCGACGATGCACCGAGTGTCCCTCCGGCACCTCTAGCTTGCGCTCACCGCGCAGGGTCAGCGTATTGCCGGCCACGTTGATCTGAAAATCCTTCTCCGCAAGGCCTGGAACGTCGGCGCGCAGCACGAAATTACTGCCGTCATCCTCGAAGCTGACCGAGAGCCCCCCGAGTTCGACGCCGGGCAGATCCGCCAGCAGCAGCAAGGCGTCGCTACCTTCATAGATATCCACGGGGAGCGGCAGCTCGCGTGCGCGCGTGGCGCTCGGGCCAGCTTCGTTGGTTGGTTTCACGGACTTGTCTTCCTGGGAACGATTGAGATTGAAGAACGACATGGTGCAATCCTTTGGGCAGCTGCCGATCAGTCGGCCTTAACGACGATCTGCCGCGGCTGCGCCTCGGCGACCTTGGGTAGGGTGAGC
>JANNWK010000347.1:0-4625 GCA_031408355.1 Myxococcales bacterium | reverse complement strand
ATCGGCCCCTGTCCTCTCTGATCTGTCCGAGCACAACACGTGCCAAACGCCAGCCGCTCCTGCATCAGGAAGCGCGTTGGCGAAATTGCGCGCTGAGACCTTGACGCGAATCATGGAAGTTCAAGCAAAGCTGTGCTGGCTACTTCGCTCGCCCGCGCCACAAGCAATCAAAAAGAAGCGCTAGACGTCAACACAGTGAGGCCCGCGCTGCGGAAACAGCCGAACCCCAAGGGCCGTGCTCGCCAAATGGGTTTGATTCGGTGTCAAATAGCTGGTATTAGCTAATGTCAGTGGCAGTCCTTCTGAGCGAACGTGTCGGGCGCCAAGGCGAGGACTAGCACCATGAGCAACACCCAAACCATCAAGCTTGGAAAGACCGAATACGTGATCATCACGAAGGCCGAGTATCTGCGGCTGCAAGGCATGGCAGGAATTCCGGACGGTTCGGCGGACGCGGTCGAGTACGCCCGCGGATCCATCGGCGCGACCTTGAAGGCCGCTCGCGAGCACGTGGGCCTCACGCAAGAAGGGCTCGCCAAGCGGCTCAAGAAGAGCCAGCCCATGATCTCCGGCGCAGAGAGCGGCTCTATCAGCGTTAGCGACCGCTACGTGTCGGCCGTGCTGAAGGCCTGCAAGCTGCCGGCGGATTGGAAAGGCCCGAGGCAATGACCGACTCTCGAAAGGCCTTGGCTTCGCCGAGTGGCGTTTGGTCTCGACGCCTGGAACGGGCTAACCGGTCGCTTCGACCGCGTCGCCGACCGCGAGCCCACGCCACGCCTTGCCCGCAGAGGGCACGCGGTGGCCGCGGTCGCCTCGCGCGCCAGCGGGATCCTGGTGGCTACCTTTGGGTGAGCTTCACCACTAAGCTGGCGAACATGAGCGACATCACCAAAATCCGAGCTCTGCTCGGTGACAAAGCTGGCTACCTGCTCGAGCACCAGTCGAAGACGATCGCGAAGGAACGCCTCCACCTGCCCTCGCCGACGTTCGTCGACGACGTCTGGCAGGGCAGCGACCGAAATCTCCGGGTCTTGCGCAGCCTGCAATCACTGTTCAACAACGGGCGGCTCGCAGGCACCGGCTACATGTCGATCTTGCCGGTAGACCAGGGCATCGAGCATTCCGCCGGCGCGTCTTTCGCGAAGAACCCGGACTACTTCGATCCCGAGAACATCGTGAGGCTGGCGCTCGAAGGCGGCTGCAACGCGGTGGCCAGCACCTTCGGTGCACTGGGCTCCGTCGCTCGCAAGTACGCCCACAAGATCCCGTTTATCGTGAAGTTCAATCACAACGAGCTACTCACATACCCCAACAAGGCCGAGCAGATTTCCTTCGGTACCATCAAGCAATGTTGGGACATGGGCGCCACGGCCGTGGGCGCGACCGTCTATTTCGGCTCGGGCGATGCGACGCGCGAGATCGTCGAGGTGTCGCACGCCTTCCAGCAAGCGCACGAGCTCGGCATGGCCACGGTTCTTTGGTGCTACCTGCGCAACAAGGCGTTCAAGGTGGGCGGCGTCGACCACCACGTGTCGGCTGACCTCACCGGTCAGGCAAATCACTTGGGCGTGACGATGCAGGCCGACATCATCAAGCAAAAGCTACCCGAGGTGAATGGCGGCTTCAAAGCCCTGAACACCGGCGAGTCGTCCTACGGCAAGCTAGACGAGCGCATCTACAGCGAGCTCACCAGCGACCATCCCATCGATCTCACGCGCTACCAGGTCGCCAACTGCTTCATGGGGCGCTCCGGGCTGATCAATTCGGGAGGCGCTTCGGGCAAGCATGACTTGGCTGATGCCGCGATCACGGCGGTGATCAACAAGCGCGCTGGCGGCACCGGGTTGATCAGTGGGCGCAAGGCCTTCCAGCGCCCTTTTGCCGAAGGCGTGAACCTCTTGAACACGATTCAGGACGTGTATCTATCCCAAGATATTACGGTGGCGTAGCTGCGAGCTTCACTCGCGTCCGGTCTCCCCCCCGAGTTGATCCGTTATCGGGCGCTGAGTGAGCGCATTCGGATTGAGCATGTCGGGATGGGCGGCCACGCTTCGGAGCGGAGGCCGGGGCGGCTGGCGGGCAGAGAGCGGGGCTTGCTGGCCCTGTCGGCCCCCAAATCCCTCGACGAAAGAGAGTCTTCCCGGTGACGCCTTGCCCGCCCACGGAGCCCGGCGCAACCTTTACCCCATGTCCGACGCTGCCCGAGCCAGCAACCTTCCACGGTACCGGCCAGATCCCGCCGACGAGGCAGACCTGCTCGCCTTCCGCATCGAGGACACGGTCAAGCTCACGGCGGACGAGCTGGCAGAGTGGGAGCGCACCGGGGCAATCCCGGCCACGGTTGACGCACGCCTCGCCCAATGTCGCGGCTCCCAAGCATAGGTCACCGCTTTCGGTCGCAACACACAACGCTCACGGCCGGCTCCGAGGAGGCCAGTCGAGCGGTCGGACGTGCAATCGGAGCATTGTGTCGAGATGCGCTGCCGTCGTCGCAAGATGCCGAAACGCTCATGCCACCGACGGCGCGCTACTGGTTCCGCCGCGTGCCTGGCCAGAACCTCTGGATCTACTTCTCCTTCGACGATGTGACCGTGTACCTCGTGACGCTCTCGGCCAAGCCACCGATACCGCTGTAAAGCGGCCCACCGGCGCCGGGCGGGCTATTGGCGTGGACCTGCTGGTGACGTTCGACCCGGGTGTCGGCCTCCTAGCTCACGCCAAGCTGGTGCTGGCTCTCGAACAGCTGCTGGCCCGAAAAGTCGACGTCGCCAGCGAGCGCGGCGTGCGGCCGGCGGTGCGCCGGAATTTGGAAGCGGACGCGAAGGCATTGTGAGGACGGATCGCGAACGTCTGACTGACGCACTCGAGGCTATCGACCGCTGCTTTGGGCAAGCGAAGCGCGGACGTGAGGTCTTCGAAGCGGACCCGTTGGTGCAGGTCTGGATGGTGCACCACCTGGAGATTCTGGGCGAGGCGTGCAAATCGATCAGCGTCGACGTCCGCGCGCGGCATCCCGATGTACAGCAGGCTCAGCTGGAGGTCGCGCTCGCCGGCATCGAAGAGTCCCCGCGAAAGTGACTTTGGGTGGCTGCATCACGGCGCCGGGGGTCGTTGTTCCGCATCAGTACGAATCGCCGTGAGGTCAGGCCCAGGGCCCGGGGGCCTTCCACGTTCGCTCGAACGGGGCGCCCGAGTGCTGTGCCTCGAGGGGCGGCCAGAGGAAGAGCGAGATCACCGCGACGACTTCATCGAGGGGCGCGGCTCTCGAGTCCTTCGACATACGCGATGAGAACGCCTTCCACTGCTTTTGCTTCGCGTCGTCCTTGGAGAACGCCTCGGTGAGCGCGAAGGGGATCTCGGTGGGCAGCGGCGTCTTCCGCTTCTCGAACGTCGCCTTAATGGCGTCCGCCAGCACGGCCCCGTCGAAGGCGAAGTTCTGCGAGAGGAACCCGATGTCGAAGAAGTCCTTCATCCGGCTGTTCGCGATCCCGAGGTCCACCATCGCGTGGAGCTTCTCGGCGACCACCGTCTCGCGCCTGTACGCACGGAGCTTCGGCGCAGCCATCGGGAGCATGGTCGGAAACTCGATCTCGATGGGCTCGGGGATCACGGCGTCGCCGAAGCCCACATCGACCTGGAGATCGAGCCGAGCGGTTCCGAGGCGTGCCTTGAATGTGACCCTGACGCCCTCGTACTCCGCGTCCTCTTTGATCCTGGCGGCCTTTACCGACTTGGCGTCGAAGATCATCCCATCGTCATCGACCTCGACGGCGCACATCTCGACGAAGAGAGCCGCCAGTCGTGCGGGATCAGGGGCACCACGCCCGAGAAGGTCGAGGTCCTTCGTGGGCCGGTGTGTTCGCGGCGACCAAGTGCGGAAGAGCATGGCGCCCTTCAGGATGAAGGTGTCTCGATGTGCCGAGCGTGAGAGCCGCACCAAGAACCGCTCGAGCGCGTATCGGATCAGGACGTAGTTGAACTCTTCGCCCTCGGCCTTTGCGAACGTGAGCAGGCGCGTGCGAACGGAGTGGGCGACGTTGGTTGGGGGCGGCTTCATGCGAGGGCTTCGAGGTACGGGCGCATGACCCGTGCGACGCGGCAAGCCTCCGCCGCATTGTTGAGCTGGTCAATCGAACGCTTCCGCAATCGCAGGTACTCGCGCAGAGCCTCGAGAGCAACATCGAGACCGATCTTGTTTCGGTACTTGAAGCAGTCGGCCACGGTCTTCTCGCGCGACGTGATGCGCACGTCCACACCTTCGAGCTTGTGGACCTCCACGCCGTAGGTGAGCGCGGTCCCCGAGAAGCGCACGATGCGGAGCGGCACCGAGTCCGCGACCGGCTTCCACGCCTTCACGTCGATGGCGAGCCAGACCTCGTGCGGGTTCTGGGTGCCGATGCCGTGGAAGCGCAGGGCGGAGAGGAGGCACACGACGCCATGGGGAACGCGGGCGGCGGCCTCGACGAGCGAGTGATGCTCGGTGATCTTCGCCTTGGCGGGCACGTAGAGCCCTCGGCCCACGCGCTCGAGGTCGCCCGACTGAACCAGCCGCGCCAGCTCGGGGCGGGCGAGCCCATGGGCCTCCGCGTCGCGTGCGCGAACGACTCCCTGGGCTGAAAGCTGGC
>JANNWK010000346.1:0-3263 GCA_031408355.1 Myxococcales bacterium | reverse complement strand
CGCGCCGGCATCACCATCAGCATTGACCGACACGGGCTATTTGGCGTTGAGCGCTTCCCGAGCCCGCTTGAGGAGGTCGTCACCCGGCAAGGAGGTTCGTGTGTCGACGGGCGGGCGCTCATCGGACTGCTCCATCCGTGCAGCGCCGCTCGCTGGGTCCACACAGAACGACCGCATTTCCTCGTTGCCGCGGGGTTTCGCCGTGTATCCGCTGAGAAGGCACATGCTGCCACGGGCACAGTCGGACCGACTGCGGCATGTGGCAAGGTCCTTCAGGACGCAGTGATCGAGAACGCAGGTCTCCGTTGGTCCGCAGTCGGTGTCGCGCTCGCACGCGACGCATACACCGTCCTTACAGGCGCGCCCGAGCCCGCAGCCGGTAATGGACTCGCACGGAGGTTTGGCGTCGGTATCGACCAACATCCCTTGCCACTCGTCGGGATCTCGTGGGTGAAGGTGGCGCTCCTGCCCCTCGGGCGCGCGCACATCCCTCCGCGCCTCCACGGCCTCCACGAGGCCTACCCCTACCGCTTGGGATTCGAACGGCACCGGTTCTACCTGTCGCCCAGCGCTGATGCTGAGTGCCAAGGCTGAGCGAGGAAGCGGGGCTGCGGGACGAGAGAGAGCCCACCACGCGCCAGTAGTGGCCGCCGCCAACAATACGACCACGCCGAGCCATGACAGCGCGCCCTTCATTGCGGGATACCGGGCGGGATACCGAGCGGGAGGAGTCCGTGCTCGTCCTCGTACGGCAACTGATCCCGCGCGTAGACTAGGGCCTCGCTCGTGCCATCGGACATTTTCTGCCCGTCAGAGAAATAACCGGGGGTCGCCTGCCTGTCTTGGATGTACTGAGCCTTCAGCGCCCTGAGCTCGGCGGCGGCTGTCAGATCCTGTACCAGTCGGCCCAAGCCGACCTGCGCCACCGCAGTGGCGGGAATCATGAAAGATTTCAGAGGCTCCGAGACGGGCCACGGGTAGGCCTTAGACGTATCGCCACTCCGCAAAGGCACCGCCGAAAGCCATAGCCCGCCTGCCATCGGCGAGCCGCGCGCCCACAGGTCGACCGCGCGCAATCTGACCATGTCCCAGGCCGCGAGGTGGCGCGGCCCCGAATCAACGCAGCCGGCTCCGGAGATGCCATCACTGATAACGAGAGGTGATCCATCGAAAATGGTGTTCGGCTTGCAGTCCCCCAGCGTATCCAGATGCTCGAGCGGGAGCGTGTTCAAATCAGCCTCAAGCTCGGCGTCTACCGGACCTGTGCGCCAGCCGAGATCTTTGGCGTCCACGTCTGGCTCGCCATTGAACCAACCAGCATCGATCCAATACGAGCACTGCCCATCCAGGGCGAATGACGGGTGGCCATTCTCTATTTGAACGCCCTGGCCAGGTAGACTCCGCGCCGGTTGGCCCGGCATGAAAAAGCGAAGCCTGAGCCGGGTCGTCCCGTCGCATACGGGCTCCGAAGGCAGCATGTTGCCCTCGTCGTCCTTCCTGGGGCCGCCGGTGTCACCGCAACCGGCGACACAGAGTAGCCCCAGCGTGAAGAGCGCGGTGCCTAGCCACATGGTGCGTTCAAGGAGGCGAACAGTTATTGAGCCACAGGTAAGTCGTGTCGCTGATGCTCAGGTAGTTGGCTCGGGATGAAGTGGCTCCACGCCCATCCTTCTCGGTTAGTACCCAGGCGCCTCCCGCCCCGACGCTCCAGGGCTCGTTGAGTTGGTTGAGGCCGAGCCCGTCGGGGTAATAGGAGGTGTTTGATAGGTGGCGCCAGAAGTTGCTCTGACTGGCTGAAAAGGTGTCGCCATCACCGTCGTAGCGGTTGTCGAAGACATCCCAGAAGTAGCGCATCATAGAGAGTGGCCATCTTGCCTCAGGGGCGGCCGCAGCGGTCGAGCAGTTGTTCACGTTGAACGGATAGGAACTCGCTTCGACGTCGGTGTTGGCCACTGGCACACCGACAGAATAGCAGGTTTGGTTCGTAAAGCAGGTCGTGGGCGTGACCGCGCTGTCGTACCAAAATGCGATGTTCCCATAGTGCGTCGCCCAGGCTTCGTTGAAGGCCATATGCCCCCATTCCCCCGAGGTGGCCGACCACGCTCCTGCGGCCCCACCGTTCCAAGTGGCGTCCGACGCGACGGTCCACGGCTTAGTCAGGTAGTCTGCAATGTGTCCCAATTCGTGCATGACTCGCGCCTGCGGCCTGCGCTTGGCATCGAGGCTGAGCTGTACTCTTTTCAAGGACCCGACGGCTGCGCTAAACGGCGCGTTGCCGCCTGGACTGAGGTATCCTGGTATCGTATCGGCGAAGCCTCGAAGCTCGACGTTGGTGAAGTTAGTCTGTAGGATCCCCGCGAGTTCCATGACGCGACGCCACTGCAGCTCGGCCGCCCAATAAGCGTTGAAATACTCGTCTGGCGCCACCGACGTTCCCCAATACTGGTTGAAGATGTAGGTGGTGGCGCCAGGGGACAGAGTCACGTACGTGTATCCCCCATAGGCGGCACCGCCAGCGTCGGCCAAATACACGCGACTCTCCTTCTGCCAGGCAAAGACCTTGACGATGACCTGGGCTGGCTTGCTCGCCTTAGTCCAAGGTGCGGAGAACTGACCGAGGCTGTCAGTGACGCCCTGCCCAAGGTAGTTCCACGAGGTATCGTACACGTTAACGAACGCGTTGGAGATCGGCAGCCACTTGTCATAGTCCGCCTGCAGGTAGCGCGACCCGACGCAACCGTTGGTGGAGGGGCAGTAGTTGCCGTTCATGTTCCGAAAGAAGGCGGCACCCACGATGGTTCCGGTGGCGGCGTGGGCGGCCTGTTCCAGCAGCAGGAGCAGCGCCAGGGTCCGCACTGTGGCAAGAACGATTCGCGACACGGTTCGATGTGTCATGGCAACAGCCCCATCTTTCTTACTTCGTCTTCCGTGAAGCCTTCGCCGGCCCGCGAGTACTTCAACCACTGAGCATCCGTCAGTTCCGCCCATTTCCCTCCACGCACCTCGACATGCTGCACAGCTTCGAGGATGTCGGAAGGCTCGCCGTCTGCAGCAACGGCAGCGCGGGCTCGCACTGCGTAGAAGCCATCTGGGACTTCGGCGCTGATCGCGCCAGTAAGGGCGGTGTCCCCAGCCCCCTTGGCGTCTTGACCCGTGTAGATGCCGTCGACAATGACTTGACCGCGGTCATTGATGATGTCGGCGTGCCACGCGATGCCCAACCGTTTGCCGCGCTTTACCACCAGTTCCGCGTGATACTCGAT
>JANNWK010000345.1:0-3536 GCA_031408355.1 Myxococcales bacterium | reverse complement strand
GCCGCGCCGTTGGGATCCCACTTCAAGAAGCCTTTGCCGGCGTAGCTCGCCAGGTTGTCGCGCACCGACGGCAGCAAGTGCGCAGAGTCGTTGTCGCTCGCACTCACGCACACGTCACTGGCGCCCGTCGCGCCGTGCGAGCCCAAGCTCGAAGTGATGACACCAACGTGCAAATCGGTGACAGGCTCGAACTCGCGCGCACTGCCAGCCGGGCAGGGGAGGTCGGGTGAGGCGGGCTGAGCCACGACCCCGCCAACGGTGCTGATGCACGAGGGGTTCACCAAGCGCTTCACGAGTTCGGGCACCGCCCTGGCGAGCAGCTGCTGCTTTTCAGCCATCGAGATCGAGTTGTCGATGGCCAGCAGTAGATCGACCTTGTCGACCTCTTTCTGCGGTCCGGTGTCCGGCGGGATCGGGCCCCCGGTGCTAGCGCCGCCTGCGCTCAAGCCAGCTATCGCCTCAGCAGCTTCGCCTCCTGCGGAATCCTGCAGGGTGCCGCCGGTTTCGGCCGTGCTTGAATTGCCTGATGCACCGCCCAATCCCTGTGGCCCCCCGTGGCCAATTTCCACCTTGGAGCCACAGGCGAGTGTAAAGAGCAAGCTCGTAGCCCCAGCGTACGTGAATCGATACTTCATGGTCTAACCTCCGTTGACTCAGTCCACCCCTAGATGGCCGATCGCGCGCCGGGTTGATCCCTTACCTACGTCGAATGTCGAGTTCACGCACCTCTCTTCGCTGTTTTGACCCGCTCCGTAGCGTTCGCGTCCGCTGGGTTTCTGCTGGGCTCGCGTCGGGATTGCTGCTCGGTCCGGCCAAAGCAGCAGCACAGCCTGCAGCGCCCGCTGCCTACAGCGCACCCCCGCAAGTCCAGCTAAAGTACGGGGCAGGCGCCGGTTGTCCCAGTCAAACGGCGTTCGTGAATGAGATTGGGGCGCGCATTCGGCGTCCCATCGAGTGGGTCGCCACCAATCCGAACATCCTCATCGTCGTGACGCTGGGGCAGGCCGACGACCACGCCACCGGCAAGCTCGAGGTAACACAGCGCGCGATGGAGCCTACCCGCCGCGAATTCATTGCGAACACCTGCGCCGAGGTCGGCTCGGCCCTGGCGCTGGTCACGGCGCTCACGTTGGATCCCAATGCGCGCACCGAAGCGTTGGCGGCAGAGCCCACAGGTTCCGATGCCAGCGCGGCGGCAGCGGACCCGCCCACGCCCGCCACGGTTCTTCCTCCTCCGGCAAGCGCTCCTCCGCCCACAGCGCCATCACCGAGCACCCCGGTTCTCAAGCCCCCGCCCGAGCCGGCTCCCCCGCCAACGAGGGACTTCGAAGGCTGGGTCGGCCCCGCAGTGGGCGCGTCCCTCGGCTACGCACCGACGCCCCTCGTCACTGTCGGACTGAGTCTGGGCGCTCGGCTGCGCGTCAGCCGCGCTCTTTCGCCGAGCCTTCAGCTGACCCCGGCGTGGGGCAAGACGGGCAGCACCGGCCCGGCCGCGGCCGGCGGTTCCTTCGCTTGGACCATGGCGCGCCTCGAAGCCTGTCCGACCCAGTTTCGGCTGGCCGGGCTTGCGCTGGCAGCTTGCGCGGCGGCGGAGCTGGGCCGACTCTCGGCGCGTGGTTCGGCGAGCCAAGTCGTTCCGGTCACGGCCGAGCGCTGGTGGTTTGCGGCCGGCGTTGCCGCATCACTGCATTTTGCTGTGGGCCATTGGTACACCCGGCTGGGAGCTCAGGCGCTTTTCCCTGCAACTCGCGACGAGTTCGTCTTCCGTGACCCCGATCAGCATGTTCACGAAGCAAGCGCCCTCGTCTACGGGACCAGCCTTGGGTTCGGATTCCAGTTTGGCTCGTGATCAATTTTCTGGCGGGCGGGCATTGAGGGGGGTCAGGTGCTGCACCACCCGTTTGCTTTAGCCTCGGGCACGCCCGCGTCCTCCCTGGCGCGGGCTGACGAGGCGCGGCTCCGCCGCATCGTTTCGGCTCATTTCGATGCGCTGTGGCGGTTCTTGCGACGACTGGGCATCGCCGAAGGCGACGTCGACGACGCGGTGCAAGAGGTGATTTTGGTGCTGGCGCGGAAGCTTGAGCAAGTACGCGAAGGCAGCGAGCGGTCGTTTGTGCTGAGCACGGCGTTTCGCGTCGCCTCCGGCATGCGCCGACAGGTCAAGCGCCGGCGCGAGGTGAGCGACGGCCCCATCTTCGAGCAAGTGAGCCCGGAGCTCGATCCGGAAGCTGCCGCCGAGCAGCGCCGGCTCGCTTCGCTGCTCGCGCTGGTTCTGAACCAGCTCTCAATCGAGCTGCGCGCCGTACTCGTGCTCTACGAGCTCGAAGACTTTACGATGGCCGAGATCGCGATGGCTCTCGAGCTACCTGCTGGAACGGTAGCTTCCCGGCTGCGTCGCGGACGAGAAGCGTTTGAACGGCTCGCCACGCAAGCACTGGCCGACGGAGGATTGCCATGAACGAACCCGTTAGATTGCGTGACACGGGCGGCGCCGCGAGCGCGCTGCTCGGTGCTGGCAGGCTCGACGTGCCGCACGCAGCGCGCCAGCGCGCGTTGGCGTTCACGGGCGTCGCGGCAGGTCTGGCGACGACCGGCGTGGCAGGCGCTGCCGCTGCGACGTCGCTGGTGAAGACCGTCGTCCTGTGCGTGTGCTTGGGCACTGTGGGGGGCGGGTTGCTATCGCTCGCCGCTTCCGAAGCGCTGTCGGGGGCGCAAACGACTCAGGCTGATTCCAAACCAGCCCCAGCCTCCGAACGCGCAGCGTTGCCGCCGCCTGCCGCCGCAGTTGCGAAAGACCAAGCGATTGAGCCTACGGTCGCACCCGCTTTCCCGGCGGCTGCTCCGGTCGCTTCACCGGCGCCTGCCGCGCCTGCCGCAGCCGGAGCACCGGTGACGCCGCCCGCTGCGGCAACCAGCAGCCCCGGCAAGCCGCCACGGGCTTCGAACTTGTTCGACGAACAGCGCATCATCGAGTCCGCGCGCGCCGCCGTGTCACGAGGCGACGGGCAGAGCGCGCTTGTGATGCTCGACGGCTACGCGCGCGCCTACGCCCAAGGGCAATTCGGACCAGAAGCTCTGGCGCTCCGCATCGAAGCCCTGAGCCACATGGGCGACCTTGCTGGGGCTCGGAGGTTGGCGGCTGAATTCCGACAAAGCTACCCGCACCATCCCCTGTTGGCACGAGCACAGGCAGTCGCGGAAGCCCCTCCCGCCACGAGGCGTTGACGACGTGTTCTCACTTAACGCGCGGCAGATTGAAGCGTTGGCGTCGTTCCCATAGCGCTTTGCGGCTGATGCCGAGCTTGCGGGCGAGCTCGGTCTCGGTGAGCTGCGCCTCGTTGGCGCGCACGAAGCGTTTGAAGTACTCAACCAGTGAAGGCAGCGCGGCTGGGTCCTGACTTGGATCCACCTCGCTGGGCAGATCTGCGGCCAGTAGTTCGGGCGTGATCAATCCCGAGTCGCAGAGCAGTGCGGCGCGTTCGATGGTGTTGGCCAGTTCGCGGATGTTGCCGGGCCACGGGTGAGCGGCCATGCTC
>JANNWK010000344.1:0-2022 GCA_031408355.1 Myxococcales bacterium | reverse complement strand
CTCTATTTCTTTGTCGTCGCTCGCGAGGGGGGGCTCGTGCAAGCGGGCAAGGTGCTGCGGCTATCGCACCCGACCTTGAGCGCGCAGATCCACACTCTGGAAGGGCAACTCGGGGAGAAGCTGTTCGTCAAGGTCGGTCGGAAGCTAGAGCTGACGGAGGTGGGGCGCGTCGTGTACCGCTACGCCGAGGAAATCTTCACGCTCGGTCGCGACCTGGTCGATACCGTCAAGGGTCGCAGCACCGGCAAGCAGCTGCGCCTCGAGGTGGGCATCGTCGACGTGGTGCCCAAGTTGGTAGTCCGCCGGCTATTGCAGCCAGCGCTCGACTTGCCCGAGCCCGTACGCTTGATCTGCGTCGAAGCCCCCTACGAAAAGCTGCTCGCTGATCTGGCCCTCCACGCCCTGGATATCGTGATCGCTGACGCGCCAGTGCCTGCCGGTGGCAGCATCCGCGCCTTCAGTCATTTGCTTGGAGAAACGGGCGTCACCTTCTTCGCCACCAAGACTCTGGCGAGGCGGTTGCGAGGCAAGTTCCCGGCGTCACTCGACGGCGCGCCTATGCTATTGCCGCTCGAGCAGCTGCCGCTGCGGCGCGCGCTGAATCAGTGGTTCGAGCGGCACGACCTGAAACCGAAAGTGATGGCCGAGTTCGAAGACAGCGCGCTGCTCAAGGCCTTCGGCGCGGATGGTATCGGAGTGTTCGCTGCCCCGACGGTAGTCGAGGCGGAAGTGATGGCTCAGTATGGGGCCGAGGTCGTGGGGCGAACCGATCAAGTCAAGGAGCGATTCTACGCCATCTCCATTGAACGGCGGCTCAAGCATCCCGCCGTTGTCGCCATCTCGGATGCCGCGCGCCAGGAACTGTTCGCAGCCCGTTAGGAGACTTGAGGCTTTGGCGCCGCGCTCAACCGCGAGCCCACAAGTCGCGGGCGCGGGCCAACTCGCGCGCGACCATGCGAGCCGTGCCTTCTGCAGCCTGACCAATCGCGGCGCCCGCGTCGCCACCGCTTACGGTCAAGGTGACCGTACCCGCGCGCTTGAGGCGCAGGATGATCTGACAACGCTTGTCGAGGCCTCCCTTGGGGCCGTTGACGTCACTCACGCGCAGTTCGACTTCGTCTATCGCATCGCTGAATCGACTCAAGTGAAAGTGGAGTTGGCGTAAGGCGTGAGTGCGCAGCTCGAGCGCTTCGGGCATGCCTCGGAGGCGAATACTCGTTCTCATTCGAATGCCCTGGCTAGGCGGCCGAGGCGATCCTGGCTTCGACGGGTGACTTGAAGCCAGCGGGCTTGAGGGTGAGCACCGAGCACTCGACGCGGGTCAATACTTCTTCACTCAGACTCCCCATCAAGTGGCCAGGGTCGAGGCGCGCGACGCTGCCCATAACCAAGTGCGAGAAGCGCTGCTCTCGGACCATGTTGACGATGCGGTCGGACGGGTCACCATCAAGCAACTGCGCGTGAACCTTGGCAACGCCGCCAAGCTCGCTCGTTAGCAGGCTCTCCAGGTCTTCCTGCAGTAGGCGATGCCGGTCCTTCGTGAAGCGCTCGAAGATGTCCGCGGGGACAAGCGAGCGGTAGGCGTCGGTGCGATGCCTGTCGACCACGTGAACGACGTGCAGCTCTCCCCCGTACACGTCGGCAAGTTGCCGGCTCGCGTCAAGCAGGCTTCGGTTGAACTCGTGGCGCGCGTCCGTGTTGTCGAGCGCCAAGGCGCACAGCACCTTCGGCGCTTCGAGCAACGAGCGGAGCGGGCTGACCAGCAGTACCGGGGCTGGACTCTTTCTTACCAGGTGAAGCGCGGTGGAGCCGAAGCTGGTCACGTGATTGACGTCGCGGCCGCGAGCGGTCTTGACGACTAGGTCGTGCTTGCCCCTCAAGGCCTGGCGAATTAGCTCGAAGGCGGGGTTGCCGTGCGTGACTTGCACCTCGACCTTGCTTCGTAGCCTCAGCTGATCGAGCTCTTCAAGGATTTGCTCGCGACGCTGCTCCTTCATGAGACCGAGCAGCTCCGCTTCGTCT
>JANNWK010000343.1:0-7623 GCA_031408355.1 Myxococcales bacterium | reverse complement strand
GGTGGCGCTCTCCAAGGGGGGCGACTATGCCGATCTGTTCTTCGAGTACCGCGCGGGCGGTGGGTTGAGTTTCGAAGAGGGCATCCTGCGGAGCGCCTCGCGAGGCGTGAGCCTCGGACTCGGTGTGCGGGTGCAGAAGGGCGACGCGACGGGCTACGCCTACGTCGAGGACATGGAGTTCGACGCCATGAAACGGGCCGCCGAAACTGCGGCGCGCATCGCAGATGGTGGGGGCATGGTCGCGCCCATTCGTCTCGCGCGCCAAGACGTGCCGGAGCGCTACCGGCTGGACGTCACGACCATGGACGTCGCTGGCCTGGAGAAGCGGGACCTGCTCGAGCGCGCGAGCAAGGCTGTGCTGGCGTTCGATCCACGTATCATCAAGGCGTCGGCTTCCTTCGCCGAGGAAGTCCGCGAGATCTTGATCGCCACCAGCGACGGCCGGTATGTTCGCGACTTTCAGCCGATGATGCGCTTTGGCGTCAGCGCGGTGGCCGAGCAAGGCCAGAAGCGTGAGTCTGGGAGGAGCGGCGGCGGCGGACGCATGACACTCGCCTACTTTTCCGGCAAGGCGCCTGAGGAGCACGCGCGAATCGCCGCTCAGCAGGCGCTGGTGCTCCTGGAAGCGAGGCCGGCGCCGGCGGGCCAGATGGAAGTCGTGCTCGCCCCAGGCGACAGCGGCATCCTGCTCCACGAAGCCGTTGGGCATGGCCTTGAAGCCGATTTTAACCGCAAAAAGACCAGCAACTACAGCGATCGCGTGGGTCAAGTTGTCGCGAGCGAGCTGTGCACGGTGGTCGACGACGCGACCCTCCTCCAGAGTCGCGGCTCCATCAACGTGGACGACGAGGGCCTCACGCCCGAGCGCTCGGTACTTATCGAGAACGGCATCCTGCGGGGTTACATGCAGGACCGTCTCTCATCGAGGCACTTCGGCGTTAAGCCCACTGGCAACGGCCGGCGTGAGAGCTTCGCCTCGGCCCCCATGCCCCGCATGACCAACACCGTCCTTTTGGCCGGGCCCCACGATCCAGAAGAAATGCTACGAAAAGTGAAGCGTGGCATCTTCGCCAAGACGTTTGGCGGAGGGCAGGTCGATATTTCCAACGGCGATTTTGTATTTTCGCTCACTGAAAGCTACCTCATCGAGGACGGCAAACTGACGGCCCCCCTGAAGGGCGTGAATCTTATCGGCAACGGTCCGGAAACACTGAGAGAGGTAAGTGAGTTGGGCAATGACGTTGCTCTCTCCGACGGCAACTGGACCTGTGGCAAGGACGGCCAGAGTGTTCCAGTGGGAGTGGGCTGCCCCACCATCAAAATTTCACGGATAACCGTTGGCGGCACCGAAATCTGAGCATTCCCGAGCCAAGAGCTTCGTCGCGGTCATCGGCCACGGGCCGATGCTTGAGCGCGAGGAAGGAGCGGCATCCACATTGCGCCAGCTAGGCGCAACGGTGAGGACGCTCGACCTATGGGACGATCCGGTCGAGCTCATCCGCGAGGATGACGACGAGCTGGAAGTGCGTCCCCGTGCCCTGGTGTTCGAGGCGCTCGATCGGCCCGATCTGGCCGTGGCGGCGTTGCGGGCGGTTCGCAAGGAGCCCTACTTCGACAACGTGGGCGCGATCATCGCCGTCACGGTTGGGCAGATCGCCCGCATCGATCCGGCGTCCGGCTTCGACGATTTCGTGCTGCATCCCTATGTGCCCGAAGAGCTGTACGGCCGCATTCGGGCGCTGGAGTGGCGCCGGAGCGAGTTCGCCACGGAGGAACGCCACAAGGTGGCGGGCATCGTGGTCGACAAGGCGGGGCACGAGGTGTTCCTCGACGGTCGCCCGATCGCCCTGACGGCCAAGGAGTTCGCACTGCTTGCGTACTTGTGCGAACGGCGTGGCAAGGTCTTGTCTCGCGAGCACCTGCTCGCTCGAGTGTGGGGGAACCGCTACGAAGGGGGTCCACGCACGGTCGACATTCACGTTCGCAGACTGCGCGCCAAGCTCGGTGACGCGTTGCCGCTCGAAACCTTGCGAGGGTCCGGTTACAAGTTGCGTGCGCCCGATCAGGACGAGAAGGCTGCCAGGACCGCCCAAGATGCCGACGACGACGACGTCGTCGACGGGGGCGACGAGGGCGACGAGGAACTAGCAGACTAGCGGCGCGTGCCTGCCCGCATTCTCAGCGGAGCAGCTCCGCGACCTGGCTCAGGACCTCTTCCTCTTCCGCGGCGACCTCAAGGTCGGACAGCAGCAGTTCCCTGACGGCCCTGAGCACTTCAACGCGCCGCTGCCGGAGCAAACCGAGGTTGGGCGGCACAAGCGGCGCGCGGCCCGCCAGCATCGCTTCGAGCCCTGTGAGTTCGACCTCGGCTAACCCGCTGCGTTGCGCGAACGCAAGCAGTGCCTGAGCCTCAGCTGCAGCCACGTCGTGGTCCGCCCAGGCGACCTGCAACAGCAGCTTGACGAGTTCGGAGGCGAACACCCCGGCGGGAATGCTGGAAGGCGGGGCGGAAACAGCCATGGGCGGAGGCTAAATGAACCCGGGCCTCGGGACTAGCCCCACAGATCCCAGCGTCCGAACGCACAGCAAGTAGGGGTGATGGACGACCTCGACATCACAGAACGGGCGGCCTTTTCCTGGGTCAGGTGCTGTGTCAGGCTGGCCGCACAGTGACTGACGCTCAACCATCCGCGCCCTTCGACCCGTTCGCCGGACCCGCGATAGTTGCGACCGCTCCCACCACTGAATCTCAGCGCGAAATATGGACAGCGTGTGCCCTCGGTGACGACGCTTCGCTGGCCTACAACGAGTCGCTCTCGCTGACGCTTAACGGCTCGCTCGATCGCCTGGCGCTCAGCGCTGCTTTCGACGATGTGGTGGCACGCCATGACGCGCTCCGTTCGACCCTCAGCGCAGACGGCCTCACGCTCATGGTCGGCGATCCGGCGTCCGGAAGCCTGCATTTTAGCGACTGGTCGGACGCCGATCCCGGGACGCAGCGGGCCCGCCAGGATGCCGCCAACTTGCGCGAGGTAACGCGGCCCTTCGACCTTGTGAGCGGGCCGCTGTACCGGGCGGAACTCGTGAAGCTTGCCGATCGACAGCACTCCCTGCTGTTTACTGCCCATCACATCGTGTTTGACGGTTGGTCCAGCGCTGTTCTGGTGGCCGATTTGGCCGCCTTGTATGCGCAGCGACTGGGTGTCGGTGCCCCGCTGGCTCCCGCACTTTCTTTCGCGGACTACGCCCGGAAGCAGGCAGCAGCGCCGAGCGCAGACGGGCTGGCCGATGAGCAGTATTGGCTGCAGCGCTTCGCGGGCCAGCCGACAAACGTCGACTTGCCGAGTGACCGCCCGCGTCCGCCCTTGAAGAGCTTCTGCGCGAGTCGCTGCGATCTGGAACTGAGCGCGGACCTTGTTGGCGAGCTGCGGCGTGTCGGCGCGTCGCTGAGGGCGAGTCTGTTTGTGACATTGTTCAGCGCCTTCAACGCCCTGGTCCATCGCCTCAGCCAGCAGGAGGATGTGGTGGTCGGCATCCCAGCCGCCGGGCAGGCGCTCGGGGACTACGCAACGCTGGTCGGCCATTGTGTGAGCATGCTGCCGATCCGCAATGCGATCCGCGGCGACCTGCCTTTCGCTCAGTTCGTGGCCGAGGTGCGGGCGAACGTGCTCGACGCTCAGGAGCACCAAAGTTTTACCTTTGGCAAGCTGCTAACGAAGCTGCCGCTAGCCCGGGATCCCAGTCGCCTGCCGCTGATCTCCGTGATCTTTAACGTCGATCGAGCACTGGGTCCAGAGGCCGCGCAGTTTCCGGAGATGACGGCCTCGCTCTCGGGCAACCCTCGCGAATACGAGAATTTCGAGCTATTTATGAACGCCGTCGAGACCGACGGCAGGATTCGCCTGGAGTGCCAATACAACACCGACCTGTTCGATGCTGCGACGATTCAGCGCTGGCTAGCTGCCTATGAGGTGCTCTTGCGGTCTGTCGCCAGCGACCCGACCCAGTCCGTTGGAGCGCTCGACATCCTGGCCGACGGCGAGCGAGCTCAGCTCGCCGCGTGGACGCGCACTGAGGCGGCGTTCCCGGAGTCGCTGTGTGTGCACGAACTCGTTTCTAGGGCGGCAGCAGCCACGCCCGACGCGATCGCATGCGAGTTTGAAGGGCAAGCGCTGTCGTACCTGGAGCTTGAGCAGCGCGCGGTGGAGTTTGCCCGCACACTCCGCTCGCTCGGGGTGCGGCGTGGCACCTTGGTGGGCTTGTGCGTAGAGCGTTCTCCGCTTCTGATCATCGGCGCGCTGGGGATTTGGAAGGCGGGCGGAGCCTACGTTCCGATGGATCCGGGTTACCCGCGTGAACGCCTGGTCCAGATGCTGGAGGATTCGGCGGCGCCTGTGCTGGTCACCGAAGCCCGTGTGAACCAGGAATTAGGCTTGAAGGGGGCCAAGCTGGCGTTCGTGGACGAAGGCGAGCCGGTCCCCTCGTCGGATCAGCTAGCTCTCGAGCGGGATGGGGCCACGCCGGAGGACGTCGCGTACGTCATCTACACCTCGGGTTCCACTGGCAAACCGAAAGGCGTGCTGGTGCCGCATCGCGCGGTCGTCAACTTGCTGTCGAGTGTCGCCAAGCAGCCGGGCCTCGTGAGTAAGGATGTGGTCCTGGCTGTGACGACGTTGTCGTTCGACATCGCTGTTTCCGAGATTTGGCTGCCTCTCTCGATTGGTGCCAGAATTGTGCTTGTTTCTCGCGAGACAGCGGCGGACGGCGCGCTGCTACGTGATGTGGTCGAACAGCGCCAGGTCACGTTCATCGACGCGACGCCTGCTAGCTACCGCCTCTTGCTGGGGGCTGGTTGGTCTGGTGGTCCAACGCTCAAGCTGATTTGCACCGGCGAGGCCATGCCGCTTGAGCTCGCTCGTCAGCTGCAAAACTGTTCGGGTAGCTTATGGAACGGTTACGGTCCAACGGAGACGACGGTGTGGTCCACGTTCTGGCGGGTGCCGGCGCGGTTCTCGCGAGTGCTGATCGGGCGACCCGTGGACAACACACGGATCTACGTGCTCGACGAGCGGCGCCGGCCCGTGCCTATCAACGTTCCCGGGGAGCTCTACATTGCTGGCGCGGGGGTGTCGCACGGCTACCTGAATCGGCCCGACCTCAATAGTGAGCGCTTCGTGGAGGATCCGTGGTCGACGGGGCAGCGCATGTACCGGACCGGCGATCTCGGCAGGTACCTGCCGAGCGGGGAACTCGAGTGCATGGGACGCAACGACAATCAGGTGAAATTGCGCGGGTTTCGCATCGAACTTGGGGAGATCGAGAGCGCGCTCGGACAGCATCAGGCGGTCGGCGAAGTGGCGGTGGTCAAGCGTGAAGATCGACCGGGCGATCCCAAGCTTGTTGCGTATTTCGTGGCTACGGCCGAGCCGCCCTCCGCGAATGCGCTACGGGTGCACCTGAAACAAACGCTTCCCGACTACATGATTCCGGGCAACTTCGTGGCGCTTACTCAGATGCCGCTCACTCCTAGTGGCAAGATCGATCGTCGAGCGTTGCCCGCGCCGGATTCCGAACCAGCCCGAAGCGAGGGCGAGTTCGTTGCGCCTAGCACGCCCATGGAGGGCATCGTTGCGGAGCTGTGGAGCGCCATGCTGGGGGTTGGCCGGGTGAGCGTTCACGATGACTTCTTCGCCCTGGGGGGGCATTCGCTTTTGGCTTCGCAGATCTTGGCTCGCCTGCGTCGCGACCACGGGGTTCAGCTGTCTTTTCGCAAGTTCTTTGAGGCGCCCACGGTTGCACGCCTCGCCAAAGAGTGCGAGGCCAGCGCGGGACAAGCCGCTCCCGTCCAGCTGCCCCTGCTTCGGCGCGCGCACGGAGTGCTCGTGCCGCTGTCCATGGCGCAGGAGCGGATAGCGCTGATGGAGCAGATGCATCCGGCCCAGCAAATGAGCCACAGCCTGCCGGCTGCCTGGCAGATGAAGGGGCTCGTGGAGCTGGCGCGACTTCAGGCCAGTCTAGATATCGTGGCGGAGCGCCATGAGACACTGCGCAGCGTGGTATCGCTCGAGGGCAGTCGCCTGGTCCAAGTGGCTCGGGCGTTGGTGCCGTTGCCGATCGAGTCGTGCGATCTGCGATCCCTACCCGCAGAAGAGCGTCGCTCGACGATGATGCGCGAAATCCGCGAGCGCACCGGCGTGCCCTTCGACCTCAGCGTGGGTCCACTCTTCCGATCGGTGCTCTACCGGCTCGAAGACGAGTTGTTTGTGTACTTTACGTTGCGGCACAATCTGATTTGGGATGGCTGGTCCTATGACATATTCTTGGCAGATCTGAGCGAGAGCTATGCGGCCCTCGCCGACGGTCGTCCTTCCAAGCTGGCTGACCTGCCTATCGCCTATGGCGACTACGTGATCTGGCAGCGCGAGTGGCTGAAGAGCACGGAGATTTCACGGCAGCGCGACTGGTGGCACAAGGAGCTTGCGGACGCGCCGCTCGATCTCGATCTCCCCTACGACTTCCGGCGTCCGACCCGGATGAGCTTCGCGGGCGGTACCGTGATTGCTCGATTTTCTCAAGAACAGAGCGTGGCCCTGACGGCGTTGGCTCATCAGGCGAACACTACCCTCTTCATGTTGCTATTCGCGGCCTACGTTGCGCTATTGCACCGTTACACAGGGCGCGAGGACATTTTGGTCGGTCTGCCCGTGCGTGGGCGCCACCTGCCGGAACTAGAGAATCTGATCGGGTCGTTTACCAACACGATCGTGCTGCGGACCCAGGTCGATGCGACACGAACCTTCCTCGAATTTCTGGCGTCGGTACGCGATCGAGCGCTGGACGCCTTCAGTCATGAGCAACTGCCGCTGGAGATGCTGGAGAGTCGCCCGCCCGTCGTGCGCGCGTTGTTCTCGTTTCAGGATGCTCGTACGCGGCCCCTAGCACTCCACAACGTGGCTCTCGAGCAAGTAGATGTGGAGCCGCCCGCCGCCGCCAACGACTTGATGGTCTGGATGGTCGAGCGCCACGACCACCTCGTGGCGGTGGTGAACTATAGCAGCGAGCTGTTTCATCCCGACACAATAGCCAGGCTCGTCCGTGGTTTCTCGACGCTACTGGACGCGATTGTCGAGAACCCTCGGCGTAGCGTGGCCGAGCTGAACGTGGTCCAGGAACAGGACGCTCAACTGGCTCTAGCTCTCGCGAGCCACGATACGGTCGCGGTCGATGAGTTGCCCTTGTCGACGCTGATAGCGAACCGGTGTCGTGAGCGGGGTGACGCGCTCGCGGTGGAGCAGGCTCGCGAATCGCTCAGCTACGCCCAACTTGACCAACAGAGCGCGGCGGTAGCGGCGGCCTTGATTCACGCCGGGCTGAAGCCGGGTGACGTTGTCGCGCTGGCGTCAGCGACCTCAGCAGCGAAGGTGGCTGCCGTGCTCGGGATCTGGCGCGCCGGCGGCGTCCTGCTAGCGATCGATGCGGCGGCGCCTGAGTTACTGATCCGGCAGTTGGTCGAGTCCTCCAGAGCCAGTCTGGTTATCGACGACGAGGCGCTTGCAACGACGGCGACCTTGTCTTCGGCTAGGCGGCTCTCGCTGGCCCACGCGCTTGGCGCGCAGCCTGAGC
>JANNWK010000342.1:0-3914 GCA_031408355.1 Myxococcales bacterium | reverse complement strand
TTGCTCTCCGTGATGTCGGTGACGCCACCCATCAGCCGCACGAGCGCGCCCGTTTCCGGATCTAGAATTGGACGAATGCGGTCGCGCAGCCACAGCTCACTCCCGGAGGCGTCCTTGATGCGATACTCGTTGACGACCACGCGGCCCTGGGCCAGCTCGGCGATGACGCCGCCCGCCGCCGCGAGATCATCGGGGTGCATGACCTTGAACCAGCCGCCCAGCGCCTCGACCGCCTCGATCGTGTAGCCGGTCGTGCGTTCGAAGGAGCCGGCCACGACCTTGGGGACCACCGAAGGCCCGCCGATATCGACGATGTACACGTAGTCGGACGCCAGTTCGGTGAAGAGCCGATGCTGCTCCTCAAGCTCGTTCCGAGCCTGCTCCGCGCGTTTGCGCTCGGTGATCTCGACGACCGATCCGAACAGCGCGAGCGTGCGGCCCTCGGCATCGCTGCGGGCGCCCCCGCGGGCCTCTACCCAGACATAGGAGCCATCGCCACGGCGCACTCGGTGCTCGACGTGGAAATTCTCCCCGCCGGTCACGGTGCCCTCGATACCTCGCTCGAATTCGGCGCGATCCTCCGGATGCACCAGGGCCAGGTAGGCCTCGAACGTCCCGAGAAACGCGCCGCCCGGATAGCCGAGCAGCTGGCGGATTTCTTCCGACCAGCGCACCTGGCCGCTCGCCACGTCCCAATGCCACACGCCCACGCCAGCGGCCTGAAGCGCGCTTTCGAACTCGCTGGCGGCGATGTCTCGAGTCATGCGTTCCCAATCAAGGTATCCGCAATCCCCACTGGCTGTCTGCACGGCCGCGCGGGCACCCAAGAACCCGCGTGTTTTCGCGTCAAGGGTGGGATGAGCCCCTTGCCTCAGGCCCCCGACTCAGCAGCGCTGAGCCGTCGCGAGCGCTCGCGGCAACTTGACCCTCGCTAAGTTAGCGCGCCTGGAATCGACCGAGCCAGGCAACTTCCACATGACCTATAGTTTGGCTGAAGGAGTTCAGGATGAAACGAACGACGCGGACGGCGGCTCGAGGTTGGCAGGCGCGAATGGGCGGAGTTTGTTGCGCGCTTGTCTGGTTGAGCGCCTGCGGCGCGAATGACGATGAGGGTTCGACCGGTGTGGGCACGGGCGGCAGCGCCGCGCAGTCTGGCGGCAGCGCCGCGCAGTCAGCGGGCAAGAGCAGCACGGGCGGTTCAGGCAACGGGCAGGGTTCGGCCGGAAAGCCTTCAGGCAGCGCGGGTTCGACTCCGGTGACCAGCGACTTCCCGGACGCCCAGGAGTATGTGGACGCCCACAATCAAGTTCGCGCGGCGGTTGAAGCGCCCGCGGGCTACGTCGGTACCTGGGAGCCGCTGCCCAACGTGAGCTGGTCCGACAAGGTAGCTGCCACCGCGCAAGTCTGGGCCGACCATCTGCGCGATACGATGGACTGCGGTCTAGAGCACGATCAAGACAGCGGCTACGGCGAGAACCTGGCCGCTGGCACGAACGTCGGCGCGTCGCGAGCCGTTGAGCTGTGGGCCGGGGAGATCGACGACTACACGTACAGCGCGAAGTACCAGTTTGAGTCCAATACCGGGCACTACACGCAGATTGTTTGGCGCAAGAGCACCAGCATCGGCTGCGCCAGCGCCCAATGCGGGCGAAGCTCGGTGGTGGTGTGTCGCTATGATCCGCCCGGCAACTTCATCGGCGGCAGCATCTACTAGCGCCGGTCGGGCGTTTCGCTAGAGCAAGCCGTATTCTTCGAGCTTCGCGTACAGGGTGGATCGGCTCACCCCCAGCAGCCTGGCCGCCAGGCTGCGGTTCTGTTTGGCGAAGCTCAGTGCGCGCTCGAGCGCCCTCTTCTCGGCGGTGCGGACTTCCAGATCGAGCGGCAGGATGGCGCTGGGAGCTCCGCTTGCCTCAGTGCCTCCGTTTGCCCCTCCGCCAGCGTCACTCGAAGGGGGCGCGAGCCGCGAGCGTAGGTGAGCGCTCGTGCCTGGTTGGGTGGCGAAGCGCACCTGACGCGAGAGTTCGCCTCGCACGTCTTCCTCGCGGATGACGGGACCGGGGCTCAAGACGACCAGGCGTTCGACGAAGTTCTGTAGCTGTCGCACGTTGCCGGGCCAGCGCTGCCCACGCAGAGCCTTGATGGCCTCCTTGTCGAAGCTGATGTGGGGTTTGCCGTTGGCGAGCCCCAGGCTCCGGCAGAAATGCTGCACGAGAATGTCGATGTCTTCGCGCCTCGCCCGCAGCGGGGGCAGCCAAAGCGGCACGACGTTCAACCGGTAGAAGAGATCCAGTCGAAATTGCTGGCGCTCGACCATGCTCTCGAGATCGCGATGCGTCGCCGCCACCACCCGCACGTCCACCTTTATTGTCTTGGTCCCGCCGAGTCGCTCGATCTGGCGATCTTGCAAGAGACGCAGGAGCTTGGCTTGTAGGGCCAGCGTTAGCTCGCCGATCTCGTCCAGGAAGAGCGTGCCTTTGTCGGCCAATTCGGCGCGACCCAACTTGCGCGCGCAGGCTCCCGTGAAGGCGCCCTTCTCGTAGCCGAAGAGCTCACTTTCGAGCAGGTTCTCCGGCAGCGACGCGCAGTCGATCTTCACGAACGGCTCGCTGGCGCGCGGCGAGGCGTCGTGAATGGCGCGGGCAGCAAGTTCTTTGCCAGTGCCGCTCTCGCCTCGCACCAGCACGGTGGCTGTGCCCTGGGCGGCGCGCTCGAGCGTTGCGTACACTTGGCGCATGGTTGGGGAGTCCCCCAGGATGCCGACCCGCTCGTGCGAAGAGGGAGGTGGCGGCTGCTCGGCCTGCCTGCCCACCGCCGTGAGCGCCTTGTTCAGCACAAACAGGATCTCCTCCCGCTCGAGCGGCTTCTGCAGAAAATCCGAGGCACCGGCCCTGACTGCCCCGACCGCCTCGGCGACGGACGCATTGCTGGCCAGCATGACGACGGGCAGGCCGGGCCAGGCGCGCTCGAGGGCGGCCAGCAGCTCGAGCCCCGTCATGTCCGGTAGCGTGAGCTCTGTCACCACCACGTTGGCCGGCTCGCGCTCGAGCCGGGCCAAGGCCTCGGCTCCACTGCCACACAGCGAGCTGCGCAGGCCGCCTGCCAGCAGCAACTGGCACAGCTCAGCCCCGGTTGCGGCATTCGGCTCGACCACCAAGACCATGTTTGCGCTGCCTTGTTGTCCCATGCTTTGTCTCGGGCGTCTGAGGGGCACAATACAACGCCTGGCCCCGCGCCCGAAGCATTTCCCGAGCCTGGTGCGCGCGCGCGTGCTGGCCCGCCTGGCCACGGCGCTCCACGCGCTCTCGGTCGACCAAGAAGCGCACTTCGTCCGGGAATCGACCGAGATTGGCCGGATGGTGGGCGGCTGGCTACGCGCGGAGCCGCACCCGTACCGCGTTTTCCACGCGCGCTAGCACGAAGCCAAGAAACGCCACCGGCTCCGTGGCGCGGAGCAGTCGGCATTTTTGGGGGTGGAGGCGAAGCCTGAGCTGATTGCAGTGCTCTTCGATTCTGGCTTCGCGCTCGCCGCGAGCAGCTGCTCGTCGAGCCGCCCCGCCGAAAATCCCGCAACTCGCGCGCCGAGCGCCCGAGCAGTCTGGGTCATGAAGCCGCGTCGTCCGAGCGGGCCCAAGAATTTCCACGACGCGCTGTTCCGGAAGACGTTCTCAAACGTGGAGTACGCGCGCGCCGCGCTGCGTGCCGTGTTGCCGCGCGAGTTGCTGTCGAGGATCTCGCTCTCAACGCTGCAGTTGGCGGCCGGCAGTTATGTCGATGCCGAGTTGGCAAGCTCGCAGTCGGACCTGCTATTTGTGGTCGAAGCGGCGGACAAACCTGGCGTGATGTACCTGCTGTTCGAGCACCAAAGCAGCGTGGACGAGCTGATGCCGCTGCGCGTGCTGAAGTACGCGGCTCAG